>JBBTJH010000209.1:0-2654 GCA_038059555.1 Pseudomonadota bacterium
CGAGGATGACGCCGCCGCGGGCGCCGGAGGCGAGAGCTGCATCCCCCGCCGCAGAGCCGAGGATCGCGCAGAACATATCGACAGCCTTTACTGCGATGGGAAATTCGCCGGTCTGTGCCGCGCGGGTGATTTCATCCGCCTGCAGCGTAACGCGCGGCGCGCCCGCAATCGCGCAAAGCGCCCGGTGAATATTGACAAGACCTCGACCGGAGAGCAGCCGTTCGATCGAGACCCGCTTGTGCTCTCGCGCGATGAAGCGGAGCACTTCAATTTCTTCTTCGTCATGCGGGGCGAAGGCGACATGTCCGCCTTCGGTTGCAATGATGCGATCGCCGGCGCCGGAGGGCACGATGAGCGCTTGGCCGAGCCCTGTGCCCGGCCCGATAACGAGGAGGGGGGCGCCTCGGTCAGCGACGCCCGGCTTGACCGGCGCAAGGTCGCTGGCGCCGAGATGCCGCACGCTGGAGGCGAGCGCTTCAAAATCGTTGATTGCGAGCAGACGGTCGAGTTTCATCTGCTTTTTCACTTTCGCGATGTCGAGCACCCATGGCGAATTGGTGAACTCGACCACCTCGTCGGTGATCGGACCGGCGACAGCGAAACAGGCAAGTTTAGGCTTTTCCTGCACGGCTTCGAGAAAGGCGTTCGCAGCGTCGCGGATCGTTTCATAATCCTCAGCGCGAAAAGCATGCATGGCGCCGATGCTGACGGCGGAGCTGTCGATGGCGGCGAGTGCAAAGCGCGCATTGGTCCCGCCGATATCCGCAACGAGAACGCGTTCAGTCATCGCGCTCCTCCAGCTGGAAGCTCATCGCGCCTTCTTCCGCCGATCCGACGAGCGCGCGGAAACCGGCGAAAAGTTCGCGCCCCGACCCCCAGCGGTCATGATCGAGATCATGCGTCGCCGGCGCCCGCTCACTCAAGATCGAAGAATCGACCAGCAAAGCCAGCGTCCCCGCCGTCGCATCGAGACGGATAATGTCGTCGTCGCGGATTCTTGAAATGGCGCCGCCGTCCAGCGCTTCCGGCGTGACATGTATGGCGGCCGGAACCTTGCCTGATGCGCCTGACATTCGCCCGTCGGTGACCAGCGCCACCTTAAAGCCTTTGTCCTGCAGCACGCCGAGCGGCGGCGTCAGCTTATGGAGTTCGGGCATGCCGTTCGCCTTGGGGCCCTGAAACGGCACGACCGCCACAAAGTCGCGGTTCAGCGCGCCAGCTTTGAACCGGTCCATCAGATCTTTCTGCGATGTGAACACGATCGCCGGCGCTTCGACGATCCTCCGTTCCGGCTTCACCGCCGAAACCTTGATGATGGCGCGTCCGATATTGCCGTCGAGCAGCACCAGCCCGCCAGATGCCGCCGCCGGCTCTTTGACCGGCGTCAAGATTGACAAATCTCCGCTCACTTGGCGCGCCGGGC
This sequence comes from Pseudomonadota bacterium, assembly GCA_038059555.1. Lineage (GTDB taxonomy): Bacteria > Pseudomonadota > Alphaproteobacteria > Caulobacterales > Parvularculaceae > Amphiplicatus. The sequence goes on from JBBTJH010000209.1 coordinate 1,424, forward strand.
GCCAGCTGAGCTTCTCCCCATCCATTGCCGGATCGACCGCATAACGATGAAGACCTTTCCCCATCGCTGTCATCACGTCGTCATGCAAAAGGCCAGCCTCCAAAAGCTCGCGGATGACGAAACCGATCCCGCCAGCTTGGTGGAATGCGTTCACATCGGCCGAGCCATTGGGATAAATGCGCGCCAGCAGAGGCGTCGCCGCCGACAGATCGCTGAAGTCCGTCCAGTCGATGACAATGCCAGCCGCGCGCGCCATGGCGACGAGATGGATGGCGTGGTTGGTCGAGCCGCCTGTCGCATGCAGCCCGATGATTGCGTTGACGATAGCCCGTTCATCGACGATGTCGCAGAACGCAATCGGCTCGTCGCCGAGCGCCGTCATCGCGGCTGCGCGCTTCGCCGTTTCCCGAACAAACGCCTCGCGCATCACCGTGCCCGGATTGACGAACGCCGAGCCCGGCAAATGCAGGCCCATAATCTCCATCAGCATCTGGTTCGAATTGGCGGTGCCGTAAAAGGTGCAAGTCCCCGGCGAGTGATATGAGGCGCTCTCGGCGGCGAGAAGTTCGTCGCGGCTCGCCTTTCCTTCGGCGTAAAGCTGACGCACGCGCGCTTTCGCGTCATTGCTGATGCCGGACGGCATAGGTCCTGCCGGCAGGAACAGGATCGGCAAATGCCCGAAGCGCGCGGCGCCGATGACCATGCCCGGCACAATCTTGTCGCAGACGCCGAGCATCAACGCCGCATCGAACACATTATGCGAAAGCGACACGGCCGTCGCCATCGCGATGACGTCGCGCGAGAAGAGCGAGAGATCCATGCCCGGCAGCCCTTGAGTGACGCCGTCGCACATGGCGGGCACGCCGCCGGCGATCTGCGCAGTCGCGCCGATTTCGTTGAGGGCCGCCTTGATGATCTCAGGATAAGCCCCAAGCGGCTGATGCGCGGACAACATGTCGTTATACGCGGTGACGATACCGACATTGGGTCCGCCGCCTTTGGCGATGCGTTTTTTGTCTTCCGGCGAACAGGCGGCGGCCGCATGGGCGAGATTGCCGCAAGAAAGGCTTGCGCGTTGCGGGCCCTTGCTCGCCGCGTCGCGCATCTGCCGCAGATAGGCGCCGCGCGTCCTTCGGCTGTTCTCTCGAACTCGGTCCGTGACGCGAGAAAGCGCGTCATTCAGTTTCGCCACGCCGCTCTCCTCAAGGGGCCCAACAGGCCCAGATATCCT
>JBBTJH010000209.1:2664-13258 GCA_038059555.1 Pseudomonadota bacterium
CGCTCGCAAGATCGCGCGCACCGGCATGTCTTCGACAGCGCCTTCGCCGCAGGCCCTTTCAAAAGCGCGCCGCTTCTCATCGCCGGTCATCATGAGAATGACCAGCCGCGCGTCGCGGATCGCCCGCAAGCTGAGGGTCAGCCGTTCGAGATGATCGCCTGTTACGGCGCTTTTCGTCGCCCTGACAGCGACGACCGACGTCGCGCGATCGTCAAGCGCCGCCGCCAGTCCCTGCGCTCGCGGGAACCACGAGGCCGTATGACCGTCTGCACCCATCCCCAAAATGACGGCTTCGAAGGGGCGGACAAGTCCTGCGACGCGATCATTCGCCTCGCTGGCGGCAGCCTCGACACTCGGCGCCGCGCTCCATAAGCCGACAAAGCGCGCAGCCGACGCGCGCTCTTTCAGGAAGGCGCGCCGGATAAAACCTTCATTCGACGCCGGATGCGCCGGAGCGACCCAGCGTTCATCGACTGGCGCGGCGGCGACATTCGCCCAATCGACATTCATCGCCGAAAGCCGGCGATAGAGCGCTTCTGGCGTCGTGCCGCCGGAGAGCGCGATCGTCGCAAGACCTTGCGCGTGGATGCCCTGTTCAAGCGCCAGCGACACAAGCGAGGCGAGACGCTCCGCCATCGCCTCGGGCGAGGCGAAAGCGATGAGATCAGGCTTAGACGCCATCGAACCACGCGCGCCCGTCTCGATCGAGAAGCATCGCCGCCTGCGCCGGTCCGTCTGTGCCCGCAGCATAGGCGTGCGCCGGCGTCGCATCGACGTCCCACGCCGCGAGAATGCCATCGACCCATTTCCACGCCGATTCAACTTCGTCGCGACGCATGAACAAGGCGAGATCCCCGCGCACCACCGCCATCAACAGTCGCTCATAGGCGTCAGGATAGCGCGCCGAAAAAGCATCTGCGTAGGAAAGATTGAGCGGCACGTAGCGAAGCCGCATGCCGCCCGGTCCCGGCTCCTTGGTGACGAGGAGAAGGCTCATCCCCTCATCGGGCTGCAGCCGGATAACAAGTCGCGACGGCGGCAGTTTTTCCGAGCCGCCGTTTATCAGCGCATGCGCGACATCTTTAAACTGGATGATGATTTCGGAGCGTCGCCCAGCCATGCGCTTTCCCGTCCGCAAATAGAACGGCGCGCCCTTCCAGCGCCAATTGTCGACATGCGCTTTCAGTGCGACGAAAGTCTCGGTCTCGCTCGCCCGGCCAAGCTCGTCGGCGTAACTCGCGGCAACTTCGCCGTTCGACGCGCCCTTGCCGTACTGTCCGCGCACACTGGTCTGACGGATCGACGCCGGGGTGATTGGCCGCAGCGCGCGCAGCACCTTGATCTTCTCGTCGCGTACGGTATCGGCGTTGAGATCGAGCGGCGGCTCCATCGCGACCAGGCAGAGAAGCTGGAGCAAATGATTTTGCACCATGTCGCGAAGTGCGCCGGCCGTGTCGTAATAGCTTGCCCGCGTCCCTGACCCGATCGACTCGGCGACGGTGATCTCGACGTGATCGATGGCGTTCGCGTTCCACACCGGCTCGAATAGCGAATTCATAAAGCGCAGGACGATCAGATTTTGCACCGTCTCCTTGCCGAGGTAGTGATCGATGCGAAAGATCGCGTCCTCCGCAAACACCGAGCCGACCGCATCATTGATCGCCTGCGCGCTCGCGAGGTCCCGGCCGATCGGCTTTTCGAGGACGATCCGGGCGCCCGGCGATTTCAGCCCCGCCGCCGCGATATTGCGGGAAACCTCGCCATAGAGCGAGGGCGGCAGCGCCAGATAAAAAATGCGCTGCTTCCCGGCATCGCCGGCAAGCTTGTCCGATAGAGCCAGCCAGTCGTCATCGGATCGTGCCGCGTCCAGCTCGACGTAATGCAGCAACGCCGCAAATTCCCGCCACTCGCGCTCTTCGATGCGCTCGCCGGGGTGGAATTTGCGGAAGCTCTCCAGCGCCAAAGCGGCAAACGCCGCATCGTCCATCGCTGTTCGCGACGCGCCGATGATCCGCGATGTCGCCGGTATCTGCCCATCTCGCCAGCGGTGAAACAAGGAGGGCAGCAGCTTCCTCAGCGACAGATCGCCGGCCGCTCCGAACACGACCAGGTCAAACGGCGTCACCGGCAGAAGTTGAGGCGGCGCGCCGCCTGCGCCCTGGTCTTGCCGCCGCCCTGCCTGTTCCGCCATCTCTCACCAGTAAAACGCGTAAATTGCGATCAACGCCGCAGCCACCACCGCAGCGGCTGCATTAAAGCCCGCGCCGGTCGCAAAGGAAACATCTTTCAGCCGGACAAGCTTGGTCTCCGGCGCTGGCTTTTGGAGATAGGAAAGCCCGACGCCGAGCGCGATGCAGATCAGGAAAACGATGCCGACGCGGTCCATGAAAGGGGTGTCGGGGAGGGCGATTTTGAAAGCCAGCGACAAGGCGAAAGAGCCGATGACGGCGGCCATGGCGCCAATCTCGGTCGCCCGGCGCCAGAACAGGCCGAGCGTGAAGATCGCGACGATGCCCGGCGTGAAAAAGCCGGTATATTCCTGGATGATCTGGAAGACCTGATCGGCGCCGGCGAGAAACGGCCTCGCGGCAAGGAGGGCGATGGCGATCGCGGCAAAGCTTGTGATGCGGCCGACGCCGACAAGCTGGCGCTCCGTCTTTTCCTTTCCGAAAAACGGCTTGTACAAATCCATCGTGAAAATCGTCGAGATCGAATTCATCATCGATCCGAGCGAGGACACAATCGCGGCGATCAACGCGGCGAAGATGACGCCGCGAAGCCCGCTCGGCACCAGTTTCATCATTTCAGGATACGCCTGATCCGGCCTGGCGAGGTCGGGCGCGAGCGCGAACGCTGCAATGCCCGGCACGACGATGATCAACGGCATGAAGAGTTTCAAGATCGCCGCGAACATCAGTCCCTTTTGCGCTTCGCCGATGTTCTTCGCGCCGAGAGCGCGCTGGATGATGTACTGGTTGCAGCCCCAATAGGAGAAATGCATTACCCACATGCCGCCGAGAATGACGCCGATGCCCGGAAGGTTTTTGTATTCGGGATTGTCGCGCGACAAGATCATGTCGAAGCGCTCGGGGAACCTCTCCATCAGCGTCGAAAAGCCCGCCAACGCATCCCCGCCGCCGACGCGCGCAAGGACAATCTGCGTGATGATCAGGCCGCCAATGATCAGCAATACGACCTGGATGATGTCGGTCATCGCGACCGCTTTCAGCCCGCCGTAAAGAGAATAAGCGGCCGCGAGCATCGCCAGAAGCACCATGCCGACCATCATATCGGCGCCGGTCAGGGTGTTGATCGCCGTCGCGCCGAGCCACAAGATCGTCGTCAGGTTGACGAAGGTGTATAGGCCGAGCCAGAAAACCGACATCACATATTTGACGCCGGAACCGAAGCGCTGCTCGAGAAATTGCGGCATGGTGTAAATGCCGCGCTTCAAAAATATCGGCAGAAAGAATTTCGCCACGACAATGAGGGTCGCGGCGGCGAGCCATTCATAAGAGGCGATCGCGAGCCCGACAGCGTAGCCGGACCCCGCCATGCCGATGATCTGTTCGGCGGAAATATTGGCGGCGATCAGCGACGCGCCGATCGCCCACCATGGCAATGATTTGCCGGCGAGGAAATAATCGGCGGTGTCTTTTTGACGGCCCGGCTTTTCGCGCGAAATCGCAGTCGCCAGAGCAATGAGGCCGAACGCATAGCCGAAGACGATAATGAGATCGATTGTCTGGAGCGCCATGTGATGTCCCTGTTCTTCAGATTGCGACTGTGTTCCCGGAGCAAAAAGGTCCGGGCGTGCTCAAGTGTTGCTGTTTCACGCTCTACGGTTAGCTGGGGGCTCCCGCCGCCTCGTTGTCATTTTTTGCATCAAGGGCCGCTTGCGGCTGCGCCACGAGCCGTTTCAACAACCAAAGCAGGACAAGCAGGGCAGCCATGGGCGCAAGGGAGAAAAGAAACGCGGTCTCGCCGCCAAACCTTGCGAAGCTTCGGCCTGTGATAAAGGAGCCGGTCGTGCCGCCGAGCGCCGAGAACACGACGATGAGACCCGTCATCGCCGCATGCCGGCTGCGAGGGAGCGAACTCAAAATGACCGAATTTATCGCCGGGTAAATCGGCGCCAGAAAAAGACCAATCAAAGGAAGAATGAACGCCGCGAAGGGCGCATTCGACCAGGAGACATTCGCTCGCGGCTCCAACGCGCCGGTCGCCGGCACGGTCAGTAATACGAGCGCCGCCATGGCGATGACGCAAACCGCCAGCACCAGAAACCAGTCGATGCGGCGCAGAATGATCCCGGCGCCGATCCTTCCCGCTGCGAGGGACGCGGCAAAAATGCTGGTCGCCTGAACGCTCATCGATGGCGGCAGATGGAGGACCTCGTTGTTGAATGTCGGGAGCCAAGTGCCGATGCCCTGTTCGATGAGGACATAAAGGAAGGCTGAGAATACGAAGACAAGGACTGCCGGGCGCCAAACCAGCGCGATCATGTCGGCGAAATCCCGAGCCGGACTGCTGGCGCTTTGTGCGCGAGCGTCTTCAGGGAGTTTTGAGAAGATGAGCAACCCAGCGTTCGCAGCCGCTAACGCCGCGAGCGGCAGATAGACCTTCGTCCATCCAATGGCGGACGGATCGGAGGAGTCGATAAAAGACGCAAACAGCCAATAGCCGGCAAGAACACCGATCATGAAAAAGCCTTCGATCATATTGAGAAGGCTCGCGTGACTGCGGCTGTCGTTCGTCAACAGCCCGATCGTTGAGTAAACCGCGATCTTGACCATAGCGAAACTTGCGCCAGTGACGGCGAAAAGAAGTTTTGTCATCAGGAAGGAGGGGGCAAACGCCATAGCGAAGCATGCCGCCCCCACCGCCGCAAAAGCCGCGATCATCGCCCGGCGATAACCGAGGCGCGGCAGCAGCGAGGCGATGAAAAATGAAACGATCGCGATCGGGAGGTCTTTGAACGCCTCGAGAATGCTCGCATTGTGTTTTGTGACGCCGAACGTCGCTATGGACTGGAGGATGACCGGGCCGACGCTGTTCAGCAGAATCGCAAATAGGAAGTAGGCGGAAAACAACACGATCCTGACCCGCGCAGCGCTCACGACTTCCCCTCCCTGGACGCGCCTCGGCCGAGAGACGGGCCGGGGGCTGACTTTGGGTCATTTCGGGGCAAGTATCGGGGAAAGCAAGCGATTGCGCAAGCTGAATCAATATGTTGTAATACCAATTGGGCTTAGCATGCGGGAATCGACGGGAGTGACGATGGCGGAGTGGTGGCGGGGCGGAGTGATTTATCAAATCTATCCGCGGAGTTTTTCCGACTCGAATGACGACGGCGTCGGCGATCTCAAGGGCGTCGCCAGCAAGCTTGATTATGTGGCAAAGCTTGGCGTCGATGGCATCTGGCTCTCGCCGTTCTTTCGCTCGCCGATGCGCGATTTCGGGTATGACGTCTCGGATTATCGCGATGTCGACCCGGTGTTTGGAACTCTCGCCGATTTCGATTCGCTTCTCAACGCAGCGCACCGGCATTCCCTGAAACTAGTCATCGATCAGGTCTATTCCCACACCTCGGATATGCACCCGTGGTTCAAGGAAAGCCGCAAGTCGCGCGATAACCCGAAGGCCGACTGGTACGTGTGGGCGGACGCAAAACCCGACGGTTCGCCGCCCAACAACTGGATATCCCTCTTCGGCGGGCAGGCATGGTCATGGGATACGCGCCGCCGACAGTACTACATGCACAACTTCTTGTCGGAACAGCCCGATCTCAATTTTCACAATCCGGACGTCCGTGCGGCCGTGATGGACATCGCACGCTTTTGGCTGGAGCGCGGGGCGGACGGGTTCAGGCTAGATGTCGCGAATTTCTATTATTGCGATAAGCGGTTGCGAGACAACCCGCCCAAAGAAAAGGGCGGCGCCTTCACGCGCCCCTATCAGCATCAACAACACATTTACGACCGCTCGCAACCTGAAAATCTCGCCTTCATGGAAGATCTCCGGGCTCTAACCGATGAGTATGAAGACCGGATGACGCTCGCCGAGATCGGCAGCGATTCCTATATCAAGCGCAGTATGGAATACTCGGCGCCAGGCCGGCTCCATACCGCGTACAACTTCATGCTGCTTGAGAACGGCCCTCTCACCGCCGGCCTCATTCGTGACGCGCTTTCGCAGTGGTCGTGCAAAGACGCCTGGCCCAGCTGGTCGTTTTCAAATCATGATGTCGTAAGGGTAAGGACGCGCTGGGGCGGCGCTTTCGCCACTGACGAGTTCGCGGCGCTGCTGCTCGGCATCCTCATGTGTCTTAGGGGAACGATTTTCCTATATCAGGGCGAAGAGCTTGGACTGCCGCAGGCGAATGTTCCCTTCGATCGCCTGACCGATCCGGAAGGCATTCGTTTCTGGCCGGACAGCCTTGGCCGCGATGGGTGCAGGACGCCGATGCCTTGGCGGGCTGAGATGGAAAACGCCGGCTTTTCACGCACGGAGCCGTGGCTTCCCGTCGATACCGACCACAAGCCCCTTGCGGTCGATCGCCAGGAAAGCGCCGAACGCTCGACCCTCAACCGGACGCGTCAATTCATTCGCTTTCGGCGCGAGAATGCAGCGCTCAAACTTGGCGATATCGAGTTTCTCGACCAGCCAGAGCCGATATTGGCGTTTTCGCGGACCTTCGAGACTCAAAAACTGTTGTGCGTTTTCAATATCGGCGAAAAGCCTGCGCGCGTGGCGTTGCCGGCCGGCGACTACCGGTTTCTCGATTACGGCCTTGACGCACGCCTCGATGGCGAGATGCTTTCATTGCCGGGATTTGGCGGCGGAGTGCTGGAGACTTTGACGTGAACAGAAATGCAATGACGGGGCAAAGCGTCAAAACGCCTAAAGCCCGGACGATGGCTGAAATCGCCGAACTCGCGGGCGTTGCTGAATCGACCGTGTCGCGCGCGATCGCCGGCAGCAATCGCGTCTCTGTGGAAACCAAGGAGCGTATCCTCCGCCTGATCGATGAAAACGGCTACCGGATCAACAGCCGGGCGCGCAGCCTCAGAACGCAGGAAACGCGTACGATCGAAGTCGTGATCGCCATTTCGGAAACCAACAGACAGCATTTTTCGGACCCCTTCTTCAGTCAGATCATCTCCTCGATCGGCGACGCGCTCGCGGAGAGCGGATATGATCTCTTGTTGTCGAGATCGCAGCCCTGGGGGGAGGGCAGCCACGCGGACGCGCTTGCCGTCAATCGCGCTGATGGGATCATCATCATCGGACAGGGCCGCAATCCCGAAGCGCTCAATCGTTACGCGGAAAAATACCGGAATGTGGTGGTGTGGGGCGCACATATTCCAGGGCGCAGCTATCCCGTTGTCGGCAGCGACAACGCCCACGGCGGCGCACTTGCGGGGAAGCACCTTCTGGCGAACGGCCGCCGGCGCCTCGTGTTCCTCGGCGACGTCAACCATATCGAAGTCGGGATGCGTCACAGCGGTCTCGTCTCCGCCTTGACCGGCAAGGGCGTCTCCTCCGGACAGACGCTGATGCTGTCGATGCCGTTCGACAGCGCCTCAGCCTATGAGGCGACGCTGCGCCTGTTCCAGTCGGGCGTGAATCACGATGCGATATTTGCGGCGAGCGATTTGATGGCGATCGCCGCGATGCGCGCCTTGTCAGACCTCGGCGCGCGCGTTCCGCAAGATGTCGCCGTCATCGGATATGACGACATTGCGCTTTCGTCTTTTGTGTCGCCGGGGCTGACGACGATCCGCCAGGACACAATGGCTGGCGGCCGCCATCTCGTTGAAAGCATGCTGACGATTCTCTCCGGTCGCGAGCCTTCCGACACTGTTCTGCCGACTGATCTTGTCATTCGGCAATCTTGCGGCGCAACAAAGTCCTAATTCTTGCGCAGTCTTGCGCAAGAATCGTTGCTTTTGCGCATCTTCACGCGACATTTATTCAAATTTATATAGCGCAAACCATTGCGCACATTATCGACCATGCGTTAAGCATTACTCGACAGCGCTGGCCGACGATTCAGTCGTCTTGTGTGAGCTGCGATAGGCACAACGTCGCCGAATAGACAAAGGGAGGGAACGTAACGTGAAAAATTCAAAGTCCGCATTGGCTGCAACATCATCGCTTATGGCGCTGATGCTGGCCGGGACTGCTTGGGCTCAAGACGATCAAGCGACCAGCACGGCGACGAGCGCAGAGGCTGCGGACGACGGTGAAGACGAGATCGTCGTTTTCGGCACCACCTCGAAGAATCGCAGTCTGCTGTCGGCGTCGGTCGATGCGACCTATGCGACCGAGGAAGATCTGCTCCGCAAGAGCCCGCGTTCCGTCGCGGACGTGCTGGAACTCGTTCCCGGCATCTTTGTCGAAGGCACAGCAGGGCGCCAATCGAACAATTATTCAGTGCGCGGTCTTCAGGGCGGCGGTCAGCGCTTTATTAAGCTTGAAGAAGACGGGCTTCCCATCGTCTATATCGGCGCGGACGACCTCTTCTTCTCCGATGACATCACGACCGAGCGGGTCGAAGCGGTTCGCGGCGGCACATCCGGCAACCTCAGCGTGAACGCGGCTGCAGCGTCGATCAACTTCGTCTCCAGAAAGCCGAACTTTGAAGAGGCTGAAGGCATCGCGCGCGTCAGCGCGACGTCATATGACGAATATCGCGGCGACTTTTATTATACGGCGCCGATTTCCGACGACGTCGCGTTCAACATCGGCGGCTATATCAGCTCAAGCCCGGGCGTTCGCAAAAACTCGTTCACGTACTCCACCTATCACCTCAAAGCGGCGATTGAGAAAAAGTTTGACGACGGCGGGTTTGTCCGACTGACAGGCAAAATCGGCGATCAGAGCGACGCCTATTATGCCGATCAACCCTTCGCGATCGGCGCTGACGGAAAGCCCAGAAGCGTTGCCGGACTAGATTCGAAGTTTGGCAATATCGGCGGCGCCGCCTTCGGCGAAATCGAGCTTCCCGTTTCCACCTTCGTCGAAGCGGACGGCTTTCGCGCGTTCCGCAGCTCCAAGGGACTTGAAGCCAAAACGAAGCAGATCCGCCTCGATTTTGAAAAGCCGCTCAATGAGAATTTCGACGTTTTCGGCAAAGTCCGGTATCTCGATCTGAAATGGGACTTCAACGGGTTGTTCGCCGGCAGCGGCGTCGGCAATGCGGGTCTCACCTCGGCCTTGAATTACCTGACGCCGGGCGCCGGTTCGCCGATCGACGGCTCCTTGCTGCAGCCGGGATTGGCGGCGTTCCCCGGAACGGTTCGGTTCGGGATCAAGGATCTGACGACCGGCCAGATTATCGCCTCGGATAATACGGCGGCGCTGAATGCGCTGAACGGCAATGGCTTGTTGCAGCAGACGTGGCTCAATCACGATCAGCAGGACGGCAGGGACTTCGGCGGCAATGTCGGCGCCAGATGGGAACAGTCGGCCGGCGCCATCACCAATTCGCTGACCGCCGGCATCATGTACTATGATACGAGACGGTCGCAGAATCAGGCGGCGACATCGCACGTCATCAACGATGTGAGAACGAATTCTCACATCTACGACGTCGTCGCGCTTGACGCCTCCAATGCGGTTATCGGAACGCTGACGAACAATGGCATTGTGTCCTACGGCGAGTGGGGCGTCGGCATCAACACCGTCAAAAACAAGTCGATTTCATTTTACGCCAACGACGAATTGGCGATCGGCGAGCGGCTCCACATCGACTTCGGCATTCGTCAGGAACATCTGAAGTCGACAAGGCTTGACGGCAATTCGCTTCCGGCGTCGCAACCGGTGCCCGCAGGCGTCGGCGGCCTGGCGCAGACGGTCGGGTCGGCATGGGATGGGACCTATTCGACCAACGAGAAGACCTTCAACAGAACCGCCTGGACGGTCGGCGCCAACTACGAGATTACCGATGGCTTCGCGGTCTACGGCCGTTACGCCAAAGGCTTCCAGATGAACAACACCGACACGCCGGTCGGGGTCGTTCTTTACGAAGCCGGCGCCCGCTACCACGGGGAAAACCTGACAGCGCAGGCAACGCTCTTCCAGACGAACTTCAACAATCAGAATTACGGCTTCATCGACCCGATCAATCCCGCCATTCAAGGATCGTTCCTCGGCGATTTGCGCACCAAGGGCGTCGAAGTCGACTTCAATTACCGGCCGGTCGAGTTTTTCAGCATCGATGCGATCGGCGTCTTCCAGAGCCCCAAACTCAAGGACATCTTCATCAATGGCGTCCCGACGCCATCCTTTGACGGAAACCGTCCTGAGAGAACGCCCAAAACTCTCATCACGGTTACGCCGAGCTTCCATCTTCCCGACGATCGGGGCGAGCTCTATGGCCGCTACAAACGGGTCGGCAATATCTTTGCTGACGCCGGCAACGGCCTTGCTCTTCCCGGTTATGGGGTGACGAGCCTCGGCGCCATCTATAACCTCAGCGACAGCCTCCAGGTCACCTTTAACGTCGATAACGTCTTCGGCGTGACGGGGGTTACCGAAGGCAACCCGAGGCAGGGGCAGACCCAAAGTCTCTCGTCCGGGCTATTTT
>JBBTJH010000210.1:0-2238 GCA_038059555.1 Pseudomonadota bacterium
CACGCTTCTAGCATTTCAAAAATCTTTTCACGTTTCTTTTCCGAGAGTTTTTTCGAATCCGCAACACCCGGAAACTCCAAAGCGACATCGAACCTTTCCGGTACAGCAACTACCCCAACCGACACCGGCCCCGCCAGAGGACCTCTCCCCGCCTCATCAACTCCGAGCATAAATCGCATAGCGCAATCATAACAAAATTCTCGTTGCGACCTCATGCGTATTTGATATACTGACCCCATGAATACGCTTACGATCAAACAAGAAATCACGCTTCTTCGTTCGGCGGTCATAAGCCTTATCGGTCGCGACACGGAAGGCGAATATCGGCCCGAGTTTATTAAGAGCACGCTAGCTGCGCTCTCTCAGAAAGCTACAAGACGCTTTACCTCTCCGAAACAATTCTTGAAGAGCATCTCGAAGGCCTGAAAAAAACGATGGTTCAGATTGAGTACAGTCACGAGTTTGAAAAACAAGCTTCTAAACTCGAGCTCCGCCTGCAAAAGAAATTAGCTAAGCTATTGGGACTACTGGCCAAAAACCACTACGACCCTCTCCTGCATACCAAATCGCTCTCGGAGCCATTCATCGGCATTCTCTCGTTTCGTGTCACTCGGGACTGGCGCGTGACATTCCATCTTGCTAGCCCTGACACAATCTGCCTTCTTGAAGTAAAACACCGCAAAGATATTTATCGGTAAGGAGCCTGCGAAAGGCTGACTTCCCTATTTTAACGCAAAAGGTGCAGATTTGGTATTCTGTGAGCAATGGCATCGCGATTCATCCATTTACACACTCATTCGCATTACTCGTTCCTCCAGGCACTGCCGAAGGTGGATGAGCTGGTCGAAAAAGCGAAAAAGGAAGGGATGGATGCGCTTGCGCTGACCGACGGCGCCAACATGCACGGCGCAATCGAGTTCTACAAAGCCGCGACGAAAGCGGGCATAAAGCCGATCCTCGGCGTCGACGCGTACCTCGCGCCGCGCACGCGCCATGACCGGGACCCGAATATCGACTCGAAACGCTCGCGCATCGTACTGCTTGCAGAAAATAATGAGGGCTACAAGAATCTTCTCGCGCTCGTGACCAAGTCGTGGACCGAGGGATTTTTTGAGCGTCCGCGCATGGACAAGGCATTGCTCCGCGAGCACGCCCACGGCGTCATCGCACTCATCCCGTCATTTGCCGGCGACATCGCGCAGTGCCTCCGTGCGGGCGACCCTGACGGCGCCGCGGGCGCGCTCGCGGAATTCAAAGACATCTTTGGCGCGGACAATGTCTTTCTTGAAATCACGCACCACCCGAATATCGCCGGACATGAGGCGCTCATGAAAAAGATTATCGATCTCGCACACACGAGCGGCACTCCGCTCATCGCCCAACACGACGTCTACTATCTAAACCCGGACGATCGCGAAGCGACCGAGATCATGCGACGCATCCAGCAAGGCTCGCGCGGCAGAAACGAAGACGAAGACTTCTCGTTCATCAGCGAGAAGCGCGCGCTCGAGCTTTTCAAGGACACCCCCGAAGCGGTCGACAATACGCGGAAGATCGCCGACCGCTGCAACCTTTCTTTCGATCTCGGGAAATGGACCTTTCCGGAAGTTCCCGTCTCGCCCGGTTTTAAAAATCATGACGAAGAGCTGCGCTCGAAAGCGTACGCGGGCATCGCTACAAGGAAGCTCGAAGAGTCGAAAGAAGTCGTCGATCGCATCGAGTACGAATTGAAAATCATCATCGGCAAAGGGTTTGCGGTGTACTACCTCATCGTCGCCGACCTGCTCGGATTCGCGCGCCGCTCCGGCATCCTCACGACGACCAGAGGCTCGGCAGCCGGCAGTCTCGTCGCGTACCTCGTCGGCATCACGAACGTCGACCCGCTGTTCTACAAGCTTCCCTTCGAGCGCTTCCTCAACCCTGAGCGTCCGAAAGCGCCGGATATCGACATGGACATCGCCGACGATCGCCGCGATGACATGATCGCGTACACGAAACAGAAATACGGCGAGGACCACGTCGCGCAGATCGGCACCTTCGGCACCATGATGGCGCGCGCGGCGGTGCGCGACGTCGCCCGCGCACTCGGTCACGCGTACACCACCGGCGACCGCATCGCGAAACTTATACCGATAGGCTCGCAAGGATTCCCGATGACCATCGACCATGCGCTCAAACTGGAGCCAGACCTGAAAACCTTGTACGACGAAGACGACGACGCGCGCCAGATACTCGACC
>JBBTJH010000210.1:2248-3136 GCA_038059555.1 Pseudomonadota bacterium
GGGAAACGCATCGAGGGCTGCGTGCGGCATGTCGGCGTGCACGCGGCGGGCGTCGTCGTCGCGCCGACCCCGCTGGTCGAATGGACGCCGGTCCAGCCCGACCCGAAAGGCACCGGCAAGCTCATCACGCAGTACGACATGTATTCCATTACCGACGAATACGGCGGCGTCGGGCTCCTGAAGTTCGACTTCCTCGGCATCAAGAACCTCGCGATCCTCGCCGACGCGGTCGTACGCGTGCGCGAAACGCGCGGCGTCGAGGTCGACATCGAGAACGTCCCGATCGACGACCTGAAGACCTTCCAGATGCTCGCCGCTGGCCAAACTGAAGGCACCTTCCAGCTAAACGGCTCAGGCATGACCCGTTGGCTCAAGGAACTGCGCCCGACGACCATCCACGACATCAATGCGATGGTGGCGCTCTACCGCCCGGGACCGATGGAAACGATTCCGCAATACATCGAGCGCAAGCAGAATCCGAAACTCATCCGCTTCGTGGATCCCCGCATGAAAGACTATCTCGACTTTTCCTACGGACTTCTCGTCTACCAAGACGACGTGCTCCTTACTTCCATCACGCTTGCCGGCTATTCCTGGCTCGAAGCGGACTCGCTTCGTAAAGCGATGGGCAAGAAGATTCCGGCGGTCATGCAGGCGGAAAAAGAGAAGTTGCTTAAGGGCTTCGTCGAATACGGAAAACTCTCGAAAGAAAAGGCGGAGACGCTCTGGCTCCTCATCGAACCCTTCGCGGCCTACGGCTTCCACAAAGCGCACGCAGCAAGTTACGGCAAAGTCGCGTACCAGACCGCGTACATGAAAGCGAACTATCCGGTCGAGTATCTCTCCGCGCTCCTTACCGCTGATTCAGGCGATACCGAGCAGATCTCC
>JBBTJH010000211.1:0-10046 GCA_038059555.1 Pseudomonadota bacterium
CGGCGCCAATTGATGTGATCGGCCGGGGCGCTTGCCGCGCTTGGCAAGCGTCCCGCCGCCTTCTAAACCGGCGCGCATGAAGCGGCTCAAAATCGCCATCTGCCAGATCGCGCCGGTCGTTGGCGACATCGTCGGCAATGCGGCGAAGATTTTGGCGGCGCGCGCCGAGGCGGCTCTCTCCGGGGCCGATCTCGCGGTCTTTTGCGAGCTGGTCGTCTGCGGGTATCCGCCCGAAGACCTCGTCCAGAAACCAGCCTTTCAGCGCGCCTGCCGCGCGGCGGTCGAGACGCTTGCGGCGGCGACGGCTGACGGCGGTCCGGCGATGATCGTCGGCTCGCCGTGGAAAGAGGGCGCAGCGCTCTATAACGCGGCGCTCCTTCTCGACGGCGGCGCGATCAAAGCGATCCGCTACAAGGTGAGGCTCCCCAATTACGGCGTCTTTGACGAGCCGCGCCGGTTCACGCCGGGGCCGGAGTTCCCTCAGCCTACGGAGTTTAGAGGCGCAAAGCTCGGCCTCATGGTGTGCGAGGACATGTGGCTCGCGGGCGCCGGCGAAGCGCTCGCCGAAGCCGGCGCCGATTTCTTCGTTGTCCCCCACGGCTCGCCGTTCCGGGCGACCTCGCTCGATGAGCGCGAGCTTGCCGCGAGAGAGCGCGTTAAGGCGACCGGCAAGCCGTTGATGTTCGTCAACCAGCTCGCCGGGCAAGACGAGGTCGTCTTCGAGGGCGCCGCCTTCATCATGGACCGCGCCGGGGAAATCGTTCACCGCGCGCCGCAGTTTGAGCCGGGCGTTTTCCTCTCCGATTGGGAAGAGCGCGGAAACGGATGGGAATGCATCGCCGGCCCGAACGCCCTCTGGGTCAAGGGCGAGGAAATGATCTACCGCGCCGTCGTTCTCGGCGTTCGCGACTATATCGAAAAGAACCGCTTTCCAAACGTCGTCATCGGTCTTTCTGGCGGCGTCGATTCCGCCCTTACGGCGGCGATCGCTGTCGATGCGCTGGGGAAAGACCGCGTCCGCTGCGTGATGATGCCCTCGCGCTACACGGCGCAGCACTCGCTCGACGATGCGGCCGACTGCGCAACGCGGCTCGGCGTTTCCTATGAAACGATCGCGATCGAGCCGGCCGTCGAGGCGTTCGCTCTGATGCTGGCGCCGGCTTTCAAGGGACGCGCAGCCGATGTCGCGGAAGAAAACATCCAGTCGCGCATCCGCGGCGTCATCTTGATGGCGCTCTCCAACAAATTCGGGCCGATGGTGCTGACGACCGGCAACAAGTCCGAAATGTCGGTCGGCTACGCGACGCTCTATGGCGACATGAACGGCGGCTATAATCCCTTGAAGGATATCTACAAGACGGATGTTTATCGCCTCTGCCGCTGGCGCAATGCGCACATAGCGGCTGATCTTAAAGGCCCCAAAGGCGAAGTGATCCCGGAGCGGATCATCACGAAAGCGCCCTCGGCCGAGCTGCGCGCCGATCAGAAAGATCAAGACAGCCTTCCGCCCTATGACATTCTCGACGGCATACTCGAGCGCCTCGTCGAGCGCGAAATGGGCGTTCGCGACGTCGTCGCCGACGGTTTTGACGAGGCGACCGTGAGGCGCGTCGAGCACATGCTCTATGTCGCCGAATACAAGCGCCGGCAGGCGCCGCCCGGACCCAAAGTGACGCGCGTCAATTTCGGCCGCGACCGCCGCTATCCGATCACCAATGGCTGGCGCGACCGCTGAGCCTGCGCGCGCCGAATTCGCCAACCGCGCGAAATTTTGTGCGGAAGGTGCGGATTGTCCCCGCGCCGGCCGCCGGTTTGTTTCCTTGTTCCATGCGGGTCGCAGCGGGTTTGTCCGTATAATGCGGATGCTGGAAAAGCGCGCGAAAGAGGAGCGCGCCGGGATCTCGGTTGCAATCGTCTTACGCACGCGCAGGCCTCCTTTCTTCGTCACCCTCTCACCCCCTCCCCCGTGCATCCCCGCGAAAGCGGGGATCCACCTCACCGTCCGTCTGGATCCCCGCTTTCGCGGGGATGCACGGGGGGAGGGGGCGGGTTTTCGTCACCTCCAGAGGCGGCTGTGCGACATTTCTCGCCGAGCCGCATCCCTGATGACGCGAATAGTAAGGCCTCCGAAAAGGAGGGGGATAACTAGGGGGATAAGTAGGGGGATAACTAGGGGGATAACTCCATCCCAATAGGTTGAATATTCGTCTTTAGGCTGATGAAACAAAGGGTTAGAATTCCGCATACGAAACGAATCTCCCGCTGAATTTCGTTAGCAGAAGATTCCAGTTTTTACCCCCGCCGGTAGGTATTCCGTAGACTGACAGTCAACCCTTAGGGGCGCCAGCGCGCCCCCTCAGTCACGCTTCGCGTGGCAGCTCCCCCGTTGAAGAAACGGGGGAGCGGAGGAAGGGGAGCTGTCGCCCCCGGGTCCGGCCTCTGGCCGGCCCGAAGATCAGCTTCTCGACCAAAGGGGCTCCTGGTGGCTCGAGGCGGGCTTTTCCCGCCCGGCCGGCGCGTCAGCGCCCTCTAATTTGACCTTCCGCGGGGGCTGTCGTAGCAAGCGCGACCCTTGCTCAAGGCTTTGAAAGTCATGACTGTCATCGTCCGATTTGCGCCGTCGCCGACCGGCAAACTCCATGTCGGCAACGTCCGCGCCGCGCTGTGGAACTGGCTGTTCGCACGCTCGCGCGGCGGCAAATTCATCCTCCGGATCGACGATACGGATGTCGAGCGCTCGACGAAAGAAAACGAAGACCGCATCCGCGCGGACTTGACCTGGCTCGGCCTCGGCTGGGACGAGACGTTCAGCCAGTCCGCGCGCTTTTCCGATTACGACGTCGTCTCGGACGCGCTGCGGGCGAAGGGCTTGCTCTACCCTTGCTATGAGACGGCTGAAGATCTTGAACGGAAGCGCCGCCTGCAAAGAACGCGGGGGCTGCCGCCGGTTTACGATCGCGCCGCCTTGTCGATGACAGATGCGCAAAAGAGCGCCTTCGAAGCGGAAGGGCGAAAACCGCATTGGCGGTTCAAGCTCTCCCACAAGCCGGTCGTCTGGAACGATCTCATTCGCGGAGAGACGATTGTCGAGACGGCGAGCGTTTCCGACCCGGTGCTGATCCGCGAGGACGGCATGTATCTCTATACGCTGCCCTCCTGCATCGACGATATCGATTATTCGATCACCCACGTCATCAGGGGCGAGGATCATGTGACGAACGCCGGCGTGCAGATCGAGATCATGCAAGCCGTGATCGACGCGCGCGGCAAGGGCGCGCTCCCGGAATTCGCGCATCACTCGCTGCTCATCGGCGCCGACGGACAAGGGCTTTCAAAGCGTCTCGGCTCGCTCTCGATCGAACAGATGCGAGACGACGGCCTTGAGCCCTCGTCGATCACCAGTTTGCTGGCGAAGCTTGGAACATCAGAGCCCGTGCTGCCGCAGCCTGACATCATGGCGCTCGCGCGCGGGTTCGATTTCGCCAAGGTCGGCCGCGCGCCGGCGCGTTTTGACGAAGCGGAATTGCTCGCGCTCAATGCGAAGATCCTGCACGAAGAGCCTTACGCGGCGCTCGCCTCGCGCCTTGCTCTGCTTGGCGTCACGGAAAAAATCTGGAACGCGGTCAAAGGGAACGTCGCCAAGCTCGCCGAGGCCGGCGACTGGCTCTGCGTCATCGACGGCCCGATCGATCCCGTCATCGAAGATCAAAACTTTTGCGCGCAGGCTGCGAGCCTCGTTCCGGACGATCCGTTGACGGAGGGAAGCTGGGACGCGTTCGTCACGCTCGTTAAAACCCAGACCGGCGCGAAGGGAAGGGCGCTGTTCCACCCCTTGCGCCTTGCGCTGACGGGCCGCGAGAAGGGCCCCGAAATGGCGGCGATCTTTCCGCTGATCGGCGCTCTAAAGTCGCGCGCGCGGCTGAAGGGCGAGCGGGCTTAAGCGGCGATCAAACTTCGGCCAGGACCGCCGCGCGCTGCTCTTTGCGCTTCACGGCCGCCAATGACGGCTCCTTGATGATCACATCATAAAGGCTCGAACTGACTGCGCCGAGGACGAAGATCAAACTCGCCTCGTAAACCGCGATCAGGGCGTATTCGCCGCTGCCGAGCGTCAGCAAGCGGTAGAACGCCGGCCCGCCGATTGCGGCGACGAACAACACCGACGCCTGCGGCAGCACCCCCATCGCCGCCGCGCCCCCTGACGCGGTTCCGATCAGCGCGATAAGAACGATCAACGACTCGAGGGAGACGATATCGTCAATAAACAAGAATCCGGCCGAGCCCCACACGATCCCGAATAACGTCACGTTACGGACGATCCGGCGGATTTTCCGTTGGGAATTTCGCGCCTGAACGCCCTTCGCCACGAGATCGAGAACTTCGGCCGCATGAAACATCGACATCAAGGCGATAAGGAACGCCCATAAATAGACGGTGATGTCGCCGACCGAGCGCATGAGCAGCCAGGCGACGATGATGACGTTAAAGACATTGGCGAGCGAAACGACGCTCGCCGCCGACAAGATGACGCTGAGCTGGCGTTGCCGGCAAAGGCGCAGATAGTCGCTGTCCGTCTGGGTTAACGAAAGGAAAAATTCGCGCACGGCGCTGACCGCGTCGCCCGGCGACATCCGCTTGAAATAGGCGCTGAACGCAAATCCGCCAAGGCCGATGGCAAAGGTCGCAACGCTCGACGCCAGAACGAAGATGACGTCCATCGTTGAAACGAGCCCCTGTTAGTCGCCCGTCCTAGAAGATTGGAAAAACATCAAATTTTTATTAATCGGGGGAGGCGTGAGGCCCGGACGGCTTTAGATGACTTCCTCAAGCGTCTTTTTCGCCAGCATCGGGAAGACGTCCTCGGCGCGATCGACATAGATCATGTCGTCCAGCAGCTCTCTGGCTGCAAAACCGCGATCGACGATGTGCTCAAAGAGCGATTTGAGCGGCGTCCAGAAGCCGTCCATGTTAAGGATGATGATCGGCTTGCGGTGCAGCGCAAGGCGCGCCCAGGACAGCGTCTCGATCACTTCTTCCAGCGTCCCGATGCCGCCCGGCAAGGTCAAAATCGCGTCGGCTTCTTCGAACATCCGCATTTTGCGCTCATGCATCGTTTTGACGATCACATGATCGACGCCGTCGAGGACGCCTTCCATATCGACCAGAAAATCAGGAATGATGCCGAAGACCTTGCCGCCCGAATCGCGCGCAGCTCCGGCGGTGACGCCCATCAGGCCGAGCTTGCCGCCGCCGTACACGATGCGCCAGCCGCGCTTTGCCGCTTCCTTGCCGATGAACCGCGCGGCCTCGGCGAAGGAGGCGTCGTCGCCATTCCGCGAGCCGCAATAAACGCAAAGTGATTTCATGGAGTTGGCTTCTTTAGGGCTAATCGCGGCATTGTAGGGACAAATCCCTCTTGGTAGAGTTAACGAGCCCCGTCAAGGCGGGCGCCGGCTGAAGGACTTCGCCCATGCGCGTCATCATCATCTTCCTCTTGCTCGTCGTTCTGGGATTCATCGGCTGGAAGGCGGCTGAGCGCTTCAAGCTGATCGATGCGGCGACGCAAGAAGAGACGGCGCCGGCCGCGCCGGCGAAGGACGAGACCGCCGAGGCGCCGTTGCCCTCGCTGCCGAGTTTCGACATCGTGCGCGTCGATCGCACAGGCTACGCCGTCATCGCGGGCCGCGCGGCGCCCGGCGCGAAAGTCACAATCTACGCCAATGAAAAGCCGCTCGCCGATACAGTCGCCGGGGCGGACGGGTCGTGGGCGATTTCAACCGAGACGCCGCTCGAGGCGGGGTCGGTCGAATTGTCGCTTGAGATGACGTCGGAGGACGGCGGGACCATTCGCTCCGATCAGACGATCATCATCTATGTGCCGCAACGCGAAGGCGACCGGCCGCTCGTGCTCCGGACGACGCCGGGCGGCGCGACTGAGGTGCTGCAAGAGCCGCGCGACGACGGCGTCGGCATGGGGCCTTTGTCGCTGGAGACGATCGATTATGACGAGCAAGGCGCGGTCATCTTCTCTGGAAAAGCGCAAGCGGGGCGCGTCGTCCAGCTCTTCGCCAACGGTCAGTTCGTCGGCCAGACGACGGCGACCCCCGACGGGCAATGGCGGATGACCGCGACGATGCCGCCCGGCGTTTATACGCTCCATGTCATCCAGCTCGATGAAAACGGCAGGCCCGCTTACGCGATCGAGCTTCCCTTCGAACGCGCGAGCCTTTCCGATATCGAGCTTCGGGACGGCAAGGTGATCGTCCAGCCCGGCAACAGTCTCTGGCGCATCGCGCGCAGAGCCTATGGCCGCGGCGTTCAGTACACGATCATTTATGAAGCGAACGCCGATCAGATCCGCGACCCGGACCTTATCTATCCGGGGCAGATCTTCGACGTGCCCCCGACCGAGACTGAGACCGAGCCCGAAGGCGAGGGTCAATAATAATACTGGCTGCCGATCAGCGACGAGGACGGCGCTTTGTTGAGCACCGTGCCGATGACATTCGCATTGGCGAGAATGCGCTGGGCTTCCTTCAGCTCGGGAACGCGCGTCTGGCCGCTCGCGACGACGAGGAGCACGCAATCGACTTTCGGCAGGAAAGCGATCGAATCGTCGCAGCCAAGAAGCGGCGACATGTCGAAGATGACCGCGCGCGACGCGTACTCATTGACCGTGCGGGCGATCAGCTCGTCGGCTTTGGGCGAGGTCAGAAATTCGGCGCCGCGCCGCGACACGCGCTCATTGGCGAGCACCAGAACGTCGGCGAGATCGGGCTTCACGGTGACTTCCTGAAGCGGGCGCCCCCCTTCAAAAAAGTCGAGGACGGACGGGGGCTCCTTGATGCCGAGATATTGCGCGACGCGCGGGCGGTAGAAATCGAGATCGACAAGGGTCGCGCGCGATCCCTGTTTCGAGCCGATCGAAATCGCAAGGTTGATCGCCGTCACCGACTTCCCGGCGCCGGCGCCGGGAGAGACGATCGCCAGCGTCTTCCAGTTGTTCTCTTCCATCTTCTGCAGGATGCGCGTCCTCAAGATGCGATAGCTGTTAAGGACCGGGTCTTGCTCATTGGAAATGATCCGGTGCTCGCCAAAGCGCGCGAAATCGCACTGGACTTCCTGAAAGGATTCAGCGGCGCGGTTGGCGGCCTGGGAAAATCTCGGGGCTCGCGCGGCGGCGGAGGCCGCGCCGGCTATTTCGCCGACGTTTTCCCTGTCGCGGCGGGCTTTGGTGACTGCTTCTCTGATCCGATCCATATCTCTATCCGGTTCGTATGTTCTTCTCTCTTCAAGCGGCTTTAGGTCGCGAGAAGCGGGGAAGTTTGAAGCGCGCGTCGTGTTCCGCTTTGAAATAGGGAATGACGGCGATCGGCGTTTCATGAAGCACGGATTGCAGATGGCCGCGGCCGCGCAAGGTCTGGAACAGCAATTCAGCGGTGAAGGCGACGATGCCGCCGGCGGCGATCGCTGCTGCAATCAGCAAAAAGGCGAGCTGGCCGCGATTGGGGCTTGAGGGCTTGTCGGGGCGCTGCGCCGATTCGAGAATGCTGAGCTTTTCGGCTTTTTGATTGTCTTCAAGGTTTTCAGAAAGCTGCGCTGTCGCCTGCTTGTTCTTAAGCGCCTGATATTCGTTGTTGAGATTCTGGCTGTCGCGCGTCAGCGATGAGAGCGCGCGCTCAGCGATTGGCGTCTTCGCGATGCTATCTTTCAGCGAGGCGATCGTCAGCTTCAAGGCGTCGGATTGATCGCCGAGCATCGCAAGACGGCTTCCCGCCATATCCATCTGGCTTTGCAGCTGGGTCAGCATGAGATCTGCAGAGCCGGACGCGGCCTCGCGCGCGATCTGGTCGCTCAATTTTTCGCGCGCGGTATTGGCTTCATCGCGCCGGGTTTTGATGAGCGCGTCGTCGACGGGCGTTGCTGCGCGCGCCGCTTTCAGCCGCGCGTCGGCCGCGGCGAGCTCCCGGCGCAAAGCCTGAACGGCGCCGCTCGGCGCAAGCTGGCGCTCTAGTGACCCGATCTGCTGGCGGATCGCGATAACGTCCGGGTGCGCGTCCGTCTTATCGGCGCGAAGCGCTGCAAGCTGCGTTTTCAGCCTGAGAATTTCCTGCGCAGGTCCCGACGTGCCGCCGGCGCCGGCAAGGTAGGTCGCAATCTGCGTTTGGAGAGCGCTCAGCTGTTCTTCAAGTTGCTGGATTGAACCGTTGGTGCTTTGAAGATCCTGCTCGGCGCGAATGAGCGCTGCTTGATGCATGGCGAGATCTTGCGGAAGCGCGTCCGAATTTTTCGATTTGAAGTCCGCGATTTCGTTTTCGACCTTATCGATCGCCGCTGCAAGGCGCGTCGATTCCTGGGTGAAGAACTCTGTCGCTGTCGCCGCCCCTTCGCTCCGTGTCCGGACGTCTTCATTCAAAATCAGCGTCATCAATTCATTGGTGACTTGAAACGCTTTGTCCGGCGAGCGGTCGGTATAGGAAACCGTCACCGCGATCGCGTTGGCCGGCTGGTTCTTCTTGGCTTTCGAGCCGGTGGCGGAAATGACATTGACGTTAAACGCGGCCTTCATCCGCCGCACTTTTTCGCTCTCGGAAAGGCCCATCTCGCGCGGGAAGAGGTTGAATTTTTCGGCGACTTCAAGGAGCCGGTTGCGGGTCGTGACGCGTTGGCGAATCGTTTGCAGCCGCTCGTCGATAAAGTTGTTGGCGGTCGATTGGACGAGGGATTGCGAGATCTGCTGCGATTCGACGAGGATTTTCCCCTGCGCCACATAGAGCGGCGGGAGAAGCATGATGACCGCAAGTCCGATCGGAATGATCGCAAGGATCGGCGCCAGCATATAGGCGATCCTGCGGCGTAGGACGATGAGGATGTCCTCCAGCGAATATTCTTCGGTATTCATGGATAGTCCTCTTGAATCATCCCTTGGTCGCGGATGATGGCGACAAAGCCGTTGATGAGTCCTTTAACTGCAAATCGGGCGCCGTTGCCAGATTTTCAACCGGGCGTCCGCGCCGTGCGGCGGGGGAGGGCTTCCCCAAACGAAACCGGCCCTCCGCTAGGAGGGCCGGTTTGAAACCAACTCGGTGCGTTGATCGGGCGTTTGAGACCCGGATCAGGCTTTTTTGCGGCGGCCCGCAAAGCCAAGGCCGGCAAGGCCCGACAGAAGCAGCGGCAGCGCGCCCGGAAGCGGGATGTCAGCGATGCTGGCGACGACGAATTCCGAGCCTTCGAACTGGAAGCGGATCCAATCGACAAGCCCGAAAGCGTGCGTGGACGCCTGCGCGAACGTCATGGTCACGACCGAAACGACCGAATTAAGGCTCGTGAGGATCGTGATGAGCCCGGTTGAATTATTAAGGCTCACATTGCCGGCGCCATTGAAGGACAAGGCCTGAACGTCAAAGGGTCCATCGACAAAACCGACCTGCACCCATTCATTGGTGGCGACGACGTCGTCATAGGAGGGGTTGCACTGGCTGGCCGAGTCGAGGCGCGAGCAGGTGCCGAGGCCCGCTGGGCTGCCATTCGGGGTCGCTTGGTTGAAATACGCGAAATCCGAGCCAATTCCGCCGATACCGCCGGAAAACTGGAGATTGAGACCGCCCATGGCGGCAGTGTTGAGGATGGTGCCGTCGGCGACGCCACGCTCGCCGCTAGCGCCCGCTTCGGCGGCAAAATCGATAACCGTCGCCGAAGCCTGGCCGGAAATCAGTCCGGCGGCGAGGGCGGCGAGAAAGGCGATGCTTAGTTTATTCATGACTCTAAAAACCCCATCTGTGACTCAACTGGCCGTCCGAGCGGCGATACAGTCCCGCTTGTGCAAACTCCGCGCCGACTTTCCGCATAATGATGAGAAGCTACAACTTAAGTCAATAGTTTTACATGGGGTTTACCTTGATTTTTGAGGGTTTTTTCGAGGCTTGGTATATTACCAATAATAAATTACACCAATTACGGGAAAGTTGACGTCCCACCCCGGGACACGCCTTCGTTGTGACGCCTGTTCTGGCGCAGACCTTGCTGATGATTAGGGCGCCGACTAG
>JBBTJH010000212.1:0-7886 GCA_038059555.1 Pseudomonadota bacterium
ATCATCTTCGCCAAGCGCGCGAGGCGGTGGCGCTTCCCGTCATCCGCAAGGATTTCATGATCGATCCCTATCAGGCAGTTGAAGCGCGCGCGCTCGGCGCCGATTGCATCCTGCTCATCATGGCGAATTTGTCTGACCCGCAAGCGCTGGAGCTTTCCGCAGCGGCGCGTCAGTACGGCCTCGACATTCTGATTGAAACGCATGACGAGGCCGAAATTGAACGCGCGCTAAGGCTCGGGCCCGGAATGATCGGCATCAATAATCGCAATCTCAAAACCTTCCTCACCGATCTTGCGACGACGGAAAGGCTGGCGGCGCAGGTCCCGCATGACCGCCTCCTCGTCAGCGAAAGCGGCATCAATAGTTCCGCCGATCTGTCGCGGCTGAAAGCTGCCGGCGCCGGGGCGTTTCTGGTCGGCGAGCGCCTGATGCGGCAGGCGGATGTGGCTGCGGCGACCCGCGATTTGCTGGGACGCGCGCAAAACGCCTGAACCCCTTTCCGAATCAGGCAGATAGCCCATAGGCGCCCTTGACCGCTAAAGAGAACATCACTAGAACGTTGATGGTTTGTTCTATCGTCGTTTCGGGCCCGCAAGGACGAAGCGGCGGCGATTTCATCAGGTTTTAGAGCGGAGGCTCGCCCCATGCTCACGCAAAAGCAGCACGAACTGCTGCAATTCATCAACGGCCGGATCATGTCTACGGGCGTTTCGCCCTCCTTCGACGAGATGAAGGAGGCGCTGAACCTGCGCTCGAAGTCGGGCATTCACCGGCTGATCACGGCGCTCGAAGAACGCGGCTTCCTGCGGCGTCTCCCGAACCGGGCCCGGGCGCTCGAAGTCATTCGCCTCCCCGATCAGGCATCGACCGCCAAGCGGCAGTCGCCGAAATTCGCCCCTTCGGTCGTGACGCCGAATTTCACCGCCAGAGGGCGCGGCGCCGGCGCGAAGGGCCGCCCGGCTCTTCCGGGCTCGGTCACCAACGATCTTCCGATCCTTGGACGCATCGCGGCGGGAACGCCGATCGAAGCGATCCAGCAGGAGGTTGACCGTATCGGCGCGCCGGAAGCGCTGCTCCGCTCGGGCGAACATTTCGTCCTCGAGGTTCAGGGCGAGTCGATGATCGACGCCGGCATCTTCGATGGCGACTACGCGATCATTCAGCGCGCCGACGACGCAACGAACGGCGACATCGTCGTCGCCCTCGTCGACCGGGAAGAAGCGACGTTGAAGCGCTTGCGCAAGAAAGGCGCGTCGATCGCGCTTGAAGCGGCGAACCCTTCCTTCGAGACCCGCATCTACGGCTCCGATCGCGTCTCGATTCAGGGCCGGCTCGTCGGCCTGATGCGGAAGTACTGACGCGCTACCCCTTGCTCCACGGCCTCACGCCGCGTTGCTCGGTCGCGCTGACGATCCTCACGCGGCCGCGCGTGACGTAGAGCGCATGCGCGCCGGAATTCCAGGCGTCCCGCCGGTCGATCAAGAGCGCGTTGCACCCTTCCCGCTCCGGCTTCGCCACTGGATAGAGCGCGATCACCGCATCGGCGCGCGCACAATCGTCTTCAAAGCCGGATCGCTCTCCCGAAATGGCGATCCATGCGCCGTCGATCGCGGCGGCGCAGCCGCGCAGGTCGCAAGCGGCGTAGTCCGCAAGCCGAAGCGGCGTCACGCGGCGAACATCGATGCCGGCCTGTTCCATCCAGACTTCGGTATCGAACTTGCCTTTTCGTTTATCGTAGACGGCGAAGGAACTTTCTCCTTCCGGTGTCTTGAAAAGAACGCCGGCATTGTCGCCGTCATCGCTGACGAAAACCGCCGGGTGCGGATTTGCGAAGATGAGCGCTGCGGCGACAGGCAACACGGCGAGCCCGCCAAGCCGCCAGGGCGCCGACATCAGGCAAAGCCAGAGACCGCCGAGCGTTAAGACGCCAAGTGCGGCCGGGGGCCAATGCGCAAAGACGCTCACCGAGCCTGGCAAATCCATCGTCCAGCGCGCCGCCGACAACATGATGTCGACGCCGGCGGCCGCAAGTTTCCAGAGCGGCGCATCGACGCCGAGCGGCATCAGCACCAAAGCGAAGATCGCCGCCGGCATCACCCAAAAACCCATCAGCGGGATCGAGATGATATTGGCGGCCAGTCCGAAATTTGCGGTGCGGCTGAAATGATAAAGACTATAGGGCGCAGTCGCCGCAGCCGAGATGGTGTCGGTCGCCGCTATGCCGAGAACATACCGCCGCAGGCGCGCCACAGCCGAAAAAGACCGTGTCGGATCCAGCCGCCGCGACGACCACTCATAAGCTGCGATGAGCGCTGTCACCGCCGCGAAGGACATCTGAAAACCGGGATGGAGAACCGCTTCCGGCGTCAAAATTAAAATCACCGCTGCAGCGATGGCGACATTGCGCAAGGAAAGCGCGCGCCGGTCGGCGATGATGGCGATGAAAAAAATCGACGACATGATCAAGGCGCGCTGCGCCGACCAGGCGGCGCCTGAAATCATCAGATAAGCGACGCCTGAAAAGAGCGCGGCGCCCGCCGCCCATTTCTTGATCGGCATTGTCAAGGCGATAGTTTCATTGAGTGCGAGCAAGGCTCTGACAATGAAAAAAATAAGGCCCGTCGCAAGCCCCATATGCAGCCCGGAAATCGCGAGAAGATGCGCAAGGCCCGCGTCCCGGAACGCCGCTTGCGCTTCCTCGCTGATCGCCCCGCGTTTGCCGGTGACGACGGCGGCGACGATTGCGCCGCTATCGCCCGGCGCCGACGCGATAATCCGGCGGGATAGATTGACCCGCATGGTTTCGATCCCGGCTCTTGCCTGTTGCACGAACGGCCGGTGCGTTTCTGGAACCGCCACCGGCGGCGATACGGCAAAGCCGACCGCGCCGATGCGCTGGAAATAGAGCTGGCGCGCGAAATCAAATCCGCCGGGCGCTGCCGGCCGCGGCGGGGGAGAAAGGCTCGCGCGCATACGGATCAAATCGCCGGGGAGCGCGTTGAATTCCTTGCCGCGCCATGAGACCCTTATTTTCTTCGGAGTTTCATCCGTCGGCAAATCATCGATTTTAGTCGTCTCGATCAACAGCCGCCGCATCTTCGGCGCTTCGTCGATCGCAACGAGCCTTCCTTCAACTTCGACGAAAGAGATTTCTCGTGTGAGCGCGGGCGCCGCGACGATATAGGTTCTGAGATCAGCCGCCACAAACCCGGCGCAGAAGACCGCAGCCAGCATCGGCGCCGTTCGCCTTGCCGGCCAGCGCCAGCCAATCGCCGCCGCCGCCATCGCCAGCAAAGGCGCGGCGAATGGCGAAGGCTCCGTTTTCAGCAAGAAATAAAGGGCGGCGCCGGCGCCGAGCGCGACCGGGATCCAGAGCCCGATGCGCGCGGCTTCCTCGTCTGCCCATTCGGCAATCCTTGCGCCAAGAGCGGCGATCAAGTCTCGCGCGCGCCGGCGAAGGCCCCAGAGAAAGACTGTCGGCGCCGCAGAACTGACCATATCCCCCCGGCGGCGGCTATGCTAATGGCGAGCCGCTTCAACCCATAGCATAGAGCGCAAAGGACCGCCCGCCTCAATCATGTCGTCTCAAATCGTCACCCGTTTTGCGCCCTCGCCGACCGGCTTCCTCCATATCGGCGGCGCCCGCACCGCGCTGTTCAACTGGCTCTACGCGCGCGGACGCGGCGGAAAATTTCTCCTGAGGATCGAGGACACCGATCGCGCGAGACACAATGAAGCGGCCGTTGACGCGATCATCGAGGGATTGTCATGGCTCGGCCTCGACTGGGACGGCGAGCCGATCTCGCAATATTCAAGGCGGGAGCGTCACGCCGAAGTCGCACACGAGCTTTTGAAAATCGGCGCCGCGTATCGCTGCTACATGACGACGGACGAGATCGAGGCGTCGCGGCTGCGCGCCATCGAAACCAAATCGCGGTTTGAAAGTCCCTGGCGCGACGCCGACCCTGCGTCTGCGCCGTCGGGGCGCTCTTACACCATCCGTTTCCGCGCGCCGAGGGATGGCGAGACGATCGTTAGCGATGTCGTGCAAGGCACGGTCAAATTTCCCAACAGCGCGCTTGACGATCTCATCATTCTCCGCAGCGACGGCGCGCCGACTTACAATCTCGCGGTTGTTGTCGATGATCACGATATGGGCGTCACCCACGTCATCCGCGGCGACGATCATCTCAATAACGCCGCGCGCCAGCAGCAGATTTATGCGGCCATGGGCTGGCCGATCCCGTCATTTTCTCACGTTCCGCTCATCCATGGAGCGGACGGCGCAAAGCTTTCCAAGCGCCACGGCGCGCTCGGCGTTGATGCGTATCGCGATCTCGGATTTCTTCCCGAGGGTCTCGCCAATTACCTGATCCGGCTCGGCTGGTCGCATGGCGACGATGAAATTATTCCGCGCGCCAAAGCGCTCGAATGGTTTGACATCACGGGGATCAACCGGGCGCCGGCGCGGCTCGATCTTTCAAAGCTCGAACACACGAACGCGCATTACATGAAGGCGCTGGATGACCGCGCAGTCGTTGAAAAGTCGGCGGCGTTTTTTGATCACGCCGGCGTTCCGCTCACTGACGAACGCCGCGCGCAGTTGATGCGGTCGGCGAAATTCCTGAAAGAGCGCGCGCCGACATTGGCGGGAGTAGTTGAGGCGGCCGGGTTTCTTTTCCTGACGCGCCCGCTCGATCTCTCGGGCAAGAACGGCAAGGCGCTCGAAAAAGAGGGCGCTCGCACGCTCCTCGCCGACATTTCAAAACTGCTCGCCGCCGCCGACTGGTCGGACGCTGAAGGGCTTGAGAAAAGCCTGAAAGATTTTGCCGCGGACCGGGCGATCGGCTTTGGCCTCATTGGACAGCCTTTGAGGGCCGTCCTGACGGCGGGACTTCCCTCTCCCTCGCTCGGCGAAGTCCTTTACGCACTTGGACGTGATCAATCCCTCGGGCGGATCGCCGACGGCATTTCACAGTAATAACAATAGGTTACAGGATTAAGCCAACCGAAAGACGGCAACTGTAGATTGTGGACTGCGGTCTGGAAACTGCGGCGTTTCTGATTATGATCGCACTGCAACAAAATATGCCGCAACGCACAAACGGAGCGCCCTCGATGGACAGCAAACTAAAGCCCGCCGGCAAAATGACCCTCAACTATGACGGCAAGACAACCGAGCTGCCGGTCTTTAGCGGAACGCACGGGCCCAATGTCGTCGACTTCCGGCGCTTTTACACCGACACCGGCCTCTTCACCTTCGACCCCGGCTTCACATCGACCGCGAGCTGCGAGAGCCAGATCACTTTCATCGACGGCGATGAGGGCATCTTGCTCTATCGCGGCGTTCCGATTGAACAGCTGGCGGAGAATTCGAATTTTCTCGAAGTCGCCTATCTGCTGCTGCAGGGCGAACTGCCGACCGAGGAGTCGTTCAACTCGTTCAAACACGCGATCACCATGCACACGATGGTGCATGAGCAGTTGAAGACTTTCTACAATGGCTTCCGCCGCGACGCGCACCCGATGGCGATCATGGTCGGCGTCGTCGGCGCGCTTTCGGCCTTCTATCACGACTCAACCGACATCAACGACCCGAAGCAGCGCCGCATCGCGAGCCACCGCATGATCGCGAAGATGCCGACGATCGCGGCGATGGCGTATAAATATTCGACCGGCCAGCCCTTCGTCTTTCCGCGCAACGATCTTGGCTACACCGAAAATTTCATGCGCATGTGTTTCGCGGTTCCTGCCGAGGAATATGTCGTAAACCCGGTGCTCGCCGACGCGCTCGACAAGATCTTCATTTTGCATATGGATCACGAGCAGAACGCCTCGACATCGACTGTGCGTCTTGCCGGCTCCTCCGGCGCGAACCCGTTCGCCTGCATCGCCGCCGGGATCGCGTCGCTCTGGGGTCCGGCGCATGGGGGCGCGAACGAAGCCGCGCTCAACATGCTTGAAGAAATTGCAACGCCGGACCGCATTCCCCATTACATCGCGCGCGCGAAAGACAAGGACGACCCGTTCCGCCTGATGGGTTTTGGCCACCGCGTCTACAAGAACTACGATCCGCGCGCCAAGGTGATGCAGAAGGCCTGCCACGAAGTTTTGAACGCGCTCGGCATCAAAGACGATCCGCTGTTCGAAGTCGCCAAAGAGCTCGAGCGGATCGCTCTTTCCGATAGGTATTTCGTCGAGAAAAAACTCTACCCCAATATCGATTTTTATTCGGGCATCACGCTGAAGGCGCTCGGCTTCCCGACAACGATGTTCACCGTTCTGTTCGCTCTCGCGCGCACTGTCGGGTGGATCGCTCAGTGGTCTGAAATGGTTGAAGACGACAGCCAGAAAATCGGCCGCCCGCGCCAGATATACACCGGCGCTGCGACCCGCAGCTATACGCCGATCGGGCGGCGTTAAGTTTAACCTTAACGATTAGCGCCCATCTAATGGGGCGGACGGGGCGCCGAAAACATCTCTCGGTTGATTTCGGCGGCGAAATATCGGGCGCCCGTTTGCCAGCACCCCATAAAAAGGATGCAAGCGAGCGCGGACGGTGGCACATAGAGCGGACTGGAGCGACGGCGGCGCCTCTAACGGCCATGCCGCTGTCGATGCGTTTGGAGGGACTAACATGCATTCACGTTTAACGCCCGCCCTGGGGCTTTGCGCAGCAGTTCTCGCGATGAGCTTTATCGCGACCACTCCTGCGGCCGCTTATATCGGGCCGGGGCTCGGCCTTGGCGTTATCGCCTCGATCTTCGGCGCGATCGCCGCCTTCTTCATGATGATCGCCGGGCTCGTCTGGTATCCGGTCAAAGTGATGCTGCGCAAACGCCGCGAGAAAAAAGCCGGCGGCGCTGTTTCGGCGGAAGCAACTGTCGCGACGGCTGACCCGAAACAACCGGACGCCCCCGCAAATTGATGCTGATCGCCGTCCTGCTCGCCGGCCTCGTCTTCTATGAGGCGTTTGTGGCGCTGAAATCGCTCGCGAATGTGCAAGCGATGCAGGAAACCGTCCGGGGCTCTTTCGCGGTCGTTCAATCAACGACGATGTCGGACGAAGACAAGGCGGCGGCGATGCAAAAATCGAGCGTCGCGATGATGGGCGCTGTCGGCGTCATCTTCGGGAAAATTCTCATCGCAGTCGCCGCATCGGCGGCGTTTCTTTACGCGGTGTCGCTGTTCACCTGGCCGTTCCACGAAATCGTCGAATACTCGGTGAAGCCCCTCCCCTTGCTGGCTGTCATCGTCATCTTGTCAGTTTACGGAATGGTCCGGCATGGCCGGCGAAAATAACAGCTCGAAAAACGACTATTCTCTTGTTGACCGGATGTTGCACCGGATGGCGTTCGCGCATCCGATTTTACAGCGCGCGCTCGGCGAAATCGAAAGCGATATGTTCGCGGCGAAATTCGAGGCGAGCCTTGCGGCGCGCCCTGTGTTCGTCGCCGGCCTCCCGCGCGCCGGCACGACCTTGCTTCTTGAAATGCTCTATAAAACTGGCGAGTTCGCGACATTCACCTATCGCGAGATGCCGTTCGTCCTCGCCCCGCTGTTCTGGGCGTCACTGACGAAATCTTCACGCAAAACCGGCGAAGCGCGCGAGCGCGCGCATGGCGACGGCATGGAGATTTCCTTCGACAGCCCCGAGGCCTTCGAGGAAGTTGCGTGGCTCTCCTATCTCGGCGACGCATATCTCAAGGATGAGAGCCTGTCGCCGCTCGGCCCGGAGGCCGTCACCGGCGAATTCCGCGACGCTTTCGTGAAACTCGTGCGCAAGCTTTCGGCGGTCCATTCTGAAGGCGGCGCGCCGAAACGCTACCTATCCAAGAACAACGCCAATATCAGTCGCATCAGCGCTCTTCGCTCGATCTTTCCGG
>JBBTJH010000213.1:0-3276 GCA_038059555.1 Pseudomonadota bacterium
GGCGTATCCCGACGCCATCGATCTCTTGATGAACAGCACGGTGCGC
Source organism: Pseudomonadota bacterium (assembly GCA_038059555.1). Taxonomy (GTDB): domain Bacteria; phylum Pseudomonadota; class Alphaproteobacteria; order Caulobacterales; family Parvularculaceae; genus Amphiplicatus. The sequence continues at coordinate 47 of JBBTJH010000213.1, forward strand.
GCGTTTTCGACGTCGAGGATCGGCATGCCGTAGATCGGCGAGGATTTATCGGTTTTCGCCGCCGGGTTGGTCACGTCATTTGCGCCGATGACGAAGGCGACGTCGGCGGTGCGGAATTCGGCGTTGATGTCCTCAAGCTCGAAGACTTCATCATAGGGAACCTGCGCCTCGGCGAGAAGGACGTTCATGTGCCCCGGCATCCGCCCCGCCACCGGATGGATCGCATATTTGACCTCGACACCCGCCTCCTTCAGCGCGTCCGCCATTTCTTTCAGCGCATGCTGGGCCTGCGCGACCGCCATGCCGTAGCCGGGAACGATGATGACCTTGCCGGCGTTCTTCATGATGAAAGCCGCGTCATCGGCGGAGCCCTGCTTGACGGGCCGCGTTTCCTCGCCGGCGGCGCCCACCGCCGCATCCTCGCCGCCGAAACCGCCGGCGATTACTGAAATAAACGAGCGGTTCATCGCCTTGCACATGATGTAGGAGAGAATTGCGCCCGACGATCCGACAAGCGCGCCGGTGACGATGAGCGCCATGTTCTCAAGCGTGAAGCCGATACCCGCCGCCGCCCAGCCGGAATAGGAGTTCAGCATCGAAATGACGACCGGCATATCGGCGCCGCCGATCGGCACGATCAACAGGAAGCCGAGAATGAACGCGGCGACCGTCAGCGCGGCGAACACTGTCCAGTGCTGCGTGCCGGTCATCAGCATGCCGATTGAAAGAAGGATGAACAAGGCGAGCGCCAGATTGATGATATGGCGCGCCGGCAACAAGATCGGCTTTCCGGACATTTTGCCGGAGAGTTTCGCGTAAGCGATGACCGAGCCTGAAAACGTGATGGCGCCGATCGCAACGCCCAGTGACATTTCAAGCGCCGATTGAATATGGATGTTGCCGGGCTCGCCGACGCCGAACGCCGTCGGCGCCAGAAACGCCGCCCAGGCGATGAAGACGGCCGCCATGCCGACGAGACTGTGAAAGAACGCGACCAGCTCCGGCATTTCGGTCATCTTGATGCGCTGCGCGACGACGGCGCCGATCCCGCCGCCGAGGCCGATGCCGCCGAGGATATAGACCCATGTCATCAGGCCCTTGTCCTGCAGGACAAAGAGCGTCGTCAGGATAGCGATCACCATCCCGATCATGCCGAAACGGTTGCCCTGCCGCGCCGTTTCCGGCGACGACAATCCCCGAAGCGCGAGGATGAAAAGAACGCCGGAGGCGACGTAGAGAAGCGGCGGAAGGTTATGCCCCATTCTGATTTTCTCTCATTCGTTTTGCACTGATGTCATCGATGAGCTTCTGACAGACTGGTCCCGTCTCGCCCCCTAACCACGGGTGCCTGAACAGGTTTTCGTCGCTACCGCTCTCGGTTTTGAAACATGACAATGCTTCAGATGGATAAGTCGCCAAATCGACTCCTGGATATTGACGGCATACGCGTTTGAACGGATTGGAGCCGATAGTAGGGACAAAGTCGGTATTCTTGTTGGCCGCGCGGAGATTTTCGTCAAAGCACCCAGCGACAGTATACCGGGATGGGCCAAATGGATCGCCGGGAAAAAAGAGAACAACAAAGCCGGGATGGGCTTCGACTGTTCCAGCGTATTTCTGACTATCAGTGAATTCGAGTTCAGATGCGCCGGTCCACGCGATACATCCCGGAAGCATTAGCGCCGACATTAAGATCGCGATTGTGCGCATAATAGGTCAGCCGCCCTTTTTCTTATACATCGCGAGCATGCGCTGGGTGACAAGAAATCCGCCGAAGATGTTGACGCTGGCGAGCGTCACGGCGAGGAAGCCTGCGATTTTGGAAATGCCTCCCGCGGCCGAGGCGGTAAGGTCTGCGCCGACGGCGATTAACGCGCCGACGATGACGACGGGAGAAATCGCGTTGGTGACCGACATCAGCGGCGTATGCAGCGCCGGCGTCACCGACCACACGACATAATAGCCGACGAATATCGCGAGGATGAAGATCGCGAGCAGATAGACGAAATCAGACGGCCCGCCTGCGACGGCGGCCGCGATCGAGTTGATCTGGTCGATCAGCGAATTGGCCTGATCGCTCGCGGCGGCAAGGCTCTGCGCCGACGCGTCGGCTGAGTCCGCTGCAGCCTTTAATGACTCTGCCGCCTGCTCGACATTTTGGGCGGCCTCGACGGCGGCGTCGGTCGTTGCTTCTTCAGCCATGGGTCGCTCCTTCTCCAGCGGCCGGCGCCGGGGCGAAATTCGGATGAATGATCGAGCCGCCGCGCGTCAGGGCGACGCCTTTGATGATGTCGTCATTTTCGTCGACGACGAATTCTTTCTTTTCTTTGTCAAAGAAAGCGGCGACGAAGTTAAAGAGGTTTTTCGCGTAAAGGCTTGAAGCGTCGGTCGCGAGGCGCCCGGGGACGTTTTCAAACCCGATAATGATGACGCCGCCGACGTCGATCACTTCGCCGCGGCGGGAGAGGGCGACGTTCCCCCCCTGCTCCACCGCGAGATCGACAATAACCGAGCCTGGGGCCATCGACCGCACCATTTCTTCGGTGACAAGGCGCGGGGCCGGACGGCCGGGGATCAGGGCGGTCGTCACCACGATATTTTGCTTCGCGATATGCTTGCCGACAAATTCGGCCTGACGGCGCTGGAAATCGGCAGACATTTCCTTGGCGTAGCCGCCTGAGGTTTCGGCGTTCTTCATCGCTTCCTCGTCGACGGTGACGAAGGACGCGCCGAGGCTTTCGACTTGTTCTTTGGCGGCGAGGCGCACGTCGGTCGCCGAGACGACGCCGCCGAGACGGCGCGCTGTCGCGATCGCCTGCAATCCGGCGACGCCGGCGCCCATGATGAAAATTTTCGCCGGCGCGATGGTTCCGGCCGCCGTCATCATCATTGGGATCGCTCGCCCGTAATAGGCGGCCGCGTCGATCACCGCCTTGTAGCCGGCGAGGTTCGATTGCGACGACAACACGTCCATCGACTGCGCGCGGGTGATGCGCGGCATTAAATCCATCGCGAAGAGATCAACGCCCGCGCTCGCTGCGGCTTGCAAGACGTCGGCGCTGGAATGCGGCGAGACGATCGCGACGATTTTCTGTCCACGCTGAAAGCGGGTCATGGCGTCCGCGGCAGGCGCGCGAACGCCGATGATGAGATCGGCGCCGGTTGTCGCTTCGCTGAGCGTTCCGGCGATCGCCGCGCCAGCATCGCTATACGCATGATCGAGGAAATTG
>JBBTJH010000214.1:0-4706 GCA_038059555.1 Pseudomonadota bacterium
GGCCTCATTCGGGCAGGAATGAGGGAGAATTTCGGGCGACAGAAAGACAGCCCCGTTTATACGCCGAACCCGATATCGAGATGCGCCGCGCATCCGCTCAATCGAGGGAAGAGCGCGCTGCTTGCAGCAAAGGGCCAAGGCGCCGACGCTGTCGTCAGATATTGACGAAGACGTCGAAGCGGCGGTTCTTTACTCTCTACGTGTCACGCTTGCGTGAGGATTGCCGAATTCAAGGCAAAATGAGGCGCATGTGATTAAAGGCGGCGCCAATAGTGCACTTACCTTTTTGTCACGTTCGCCGTCCTATCCGGCCAGTAAGGGGAGAATCGCATGCAGCCACGGGTCGCTCTGTTAACGATCGAGGACTCGCCGCCGGGAATGCGCGGGGCGCTTGAAGATTTGCAAACCCGCTTTGGCGAGCTGCCGCTGTGCGTTCGCGCGGCGGCGAACAGCCCGCGCGCGCTCGACGGCTTGCTCGCGCTCTCAGGATCGCTCGGCTGGGGGCGCATTGAAGAAGATCTCGCCGACCGCATCGCCATTGCGGTCGCTGTCGTCAACGACTGCACGCACCTTGCAGAAATGCACCGCTGCGCGCTGCGGCGCAATTGCGACGTCTCCGACGATGAACTCGCGCTCGCGCGCGACGGCCATTCGATCAACACGCGCTATGACGCGGCGCTGCAATTCGCCGTCGAAGTCGCAGCAGCTCGCGGCCGGGTGAGCGACGCGTCGTTTCAGCTCGTGCGCACGGCCGGCTTCACCGACGAAGAAATCATCGAAATCATTTCGCACGTCGCGCTGCAAACCTTCGGCAATTATCTCGACCTCTCGCTCTTGCCCCCGCGCGAGAACGGAGATCATGCCAGCGTCAAAGCGGCCGGCGGTTGATTTTCTTCCTCCCTTGAAAAGGGAGGGCGGGGAGGGTTTCTTGCAACGCTTACGGAGCTTTCAAACTTGAAGATTTCGTAGGGCGGGTTTTAACCCGCCGGAGCGCGCGCGACGAGCGACGTTGCTCGCGGGAGAAAAAGATGGCGGGTCAAGACCCGCCCTACGATGCTGTCAAACTTTAGCTTTCGCGTCGGTGAAGAAACCCTCCCTTTTCAAGGGAGGGAATCTGCGCGTCAGACATGCAATCGCGCGATCGCTGACTTCAACGCCGTTTCGAAGATCGTGATATCGCCGGTCGCCCGTGCGACGACGAGACCGCCCTGGATTTCGACCAAGGCCGCTGTCGCGCGCTGTTTGGCCTCGTCAGCGGGAAGGCCTTGCGCGCGAAGCGCTTGCCCCAGCGCATTGATCCATTCCGTCATGATCGAGCGCACGGTGTCGATCGCTTTTGGTCCTGCGGTCGGCGAGATCATCATCGACGAGATGAGACACGGCGCGCCGCCGCCGCCATACATCTCGGAGACGAACGCCGCCATGTCGCGAAGTTTTTGCGGCAGCGCGCCATCGCCCGTCAGCATGTCGAACACCTTCACGCGCATCAGCCCGCTCGCGAAGTCGGCGACAGCGCCGGCCATGTCGGGCTTGCCGCCGGGGAAATGATGATAAAGGCTCGACTTGCCAAGACCCGTCGCGGCTGAAATGTCGGCGATCGAGACGGCGTCATAACCGGCGCGCCGAAAGAGATCGAAGAGAACCATCACGATCTCTTCGCGCGTCATCGCCGGATGTTGCAGTGTTCGCATCATGAAACTATCGGCGCCTTTGTCTGCGCCGTCAAAGCCCAAGGTCCGTCAGCCCCGGATGATCGTCCGGCCGGCGCCCTGTTTCGCCCCGGGCCCAGCGCAGGAGGCGGTCCTCCTCGCGGATTTCAAGATCGTTGATTGAGGCGATCCGGCGCGCCATCAAGCCGTTCGGCGCAAATTCCCAGTTCTCGTTGCCATAGGCGCGGAACCAGCGTTCCGCATCGTCCCGAAATTCATAAGCAAAGCGCACCGCGATCCGGGCGCCGCTATACGCCCAGAGCTCCTTGATCAGGCGATAGTCGCCTTCCTTCGTCCATTTGCGGGTGAGAAAAGCCTCGATCGCCGCGCGCCCGGAGAAGAATTCCGACCGGTTGCGCCAGCGGCTCTCTTGCGTATAGGCGAGCGCGACGCGCTTCGGGTCGCGGCTGTTCCACGCGTCTTCCGCCTTGCGGACTTTCTCAAGCGCCGTGATTTGAGAAAACGGCGGGAAAGGCGGTCTTGGTTCTTCGATCGGCGCCATCAGGGCCCCCCGGCCTCAAAAAAAACGCCGGCGCGCGTCTCTCTGTGGGAGGGCGTCGCGCACCGGCTTACGGGCGGTTTGGGCCACCCGCTGACTGTTGTCCACTGGCCGCGCGGCTCGCCGCTGCGACCGGGAAATTGGCAAGGCTTACTTGTACCGATCGTTCGGTTTCATCGCAAGGCGTAAGCTCGCCCCCTCCCGGAACTGTGATTGGCTGTCATTCATCAGGCGTGCGGCGCCCGGCAGCCCTCGTCATCGCAGCCTTCGTGCGCCGACCCCGGCGCACTCTCCGGCGCCTCGCCGAGGAGGGTCGCGATCGACGCTCCCAGCAGCAAATCATCGACATGACCGAAGCGGGAGAGGCGCAGCCTGCCCTCGCGGTCGATCAACAGCGTCGTCGGGGTGCCCTGCATGTTGTAGGCGCGCATGGTGAGCGGAATGCCGCCGCCGGGCGACGCGGCGTCGATGCCGACGGGAAAGGCGATCTTGTATTCGTGGAGGAACGCCGCGAGCGCCTCCCGCGAGCCTTGCGCCTCGGGGTGTTCGAAGACCGTGTGGAGGCCGATCACCGCGAGATCGCTGTCGGCAAAGGCCGATCTCACGCGCTGCGCCTGGGGCAGTCCGTGGCTGACGCAGCCGGGACAGAGCATCTGGAAAGCGACGGCGAAGACGACTTTTCCCCGCAGTGAAGCGAGCGACAAAGGCGCTGGCGCGTTCAGCCAGTTAGAAATCGTAAAGTCGGGGGCGAGGCGGGGGGCGGCCATGAATATCTCCTTGCAAGGCAGGCGGCGCAGTATAGTATCGACTCGCTATGAATGACCAGACCCCAAAATCCGCCCCGCCCCCCTCCTTCGCCGCCTGGCGCGCCGCCCACCTCGTCGAGCGTCTCGCCCGGCTGTTGCGGGCGGACGAGTTCGACGCGGGCCTCAACCCCGCGCAATGGGAGAGCTTACGCTATCTCGCGCGGGCGAACCGCTTTTCGCGCACCCCCGCCGCGCTCGCCGATTATCTGAACTCCTCGCGCGGCACGGTTTCGCAAACGCTCATCGCGCTCGAAGAAAAAGGCCTCATCGAAAAGACCAAAAGCGCGACCGATGCGCGCTCGTTTAATCTGGCGCTGTCGACGGCCGGGCGCTCGATGCTTGCCTCAGACAGCGAGGCCGGTCTCGCCCGCGATCTCGACGCGACAGGCGCCGCCGCGATGGTCGCGGCCGCGCTCGACCAAGCGCTCGTCTCCGCGCTGACGCGCCGGGGCGGCAAGACCTTCGGCATCTGCCGGACCTGCAAACATTTCAGGAGAGGCGCCGCCGCGCATCATTGCGCCTTGCTGGACGAAAAGCTCGCCGCGCAGGAAGCAGAAGCGATCTGCGCGGAAATGGAAGCGGCTTAAGATAGAAATTCCCTCACCCGCATCGCTTCGCGATGCTGGCCTCTCCCAAGGGAGAGGCGAAGAAAGAAATTAGCGTTGCTCCCCGCCTCTCCCTCGGGAGAGGCCAGCGAGCGCGCAGCGCGAGCGGGTGAGGGGGCTAAGCCGATTGACCTCCCCTCCCGGACATTGCAAATCTTCGCGCCGCGCCGGGAGTGGACATTCGATGAAGCTGTTGCGTTGTTGCGCCGCGATTTTTTTTGCCGGCGTCTTTGCGCCATTGGCGGCGCAGGATGGTCCGGTGCTGCTTGCCTCCGCTGCGACGTCGCCGGGGGCTGAAGATTTCCAGATCCGCGAATTTGAAAAAGCGCTCGACGCCGCCTTTTCGACCGGCGATTTCGTCGGGCTCTCCGTCGCGATCGTCAAAGGCGGCGAGACGCGCCTTATAAAGACTTACGGCGTTGTCGAAGCCGGCGGCGAGGCGCGCGTGACGCCGGCGACGGTCTTTCGCATCGGCTCGCTGTCGAAGGGGTTTGCCTCATCGCTTGCAGGGCTCGCGATGAATGAGGGCCTGTTGTCGCCCGAAGACCCCGCCGTCAAATTCGCGCCCGGATTAAAGCTCGCGGGCGGCGCTGAAAAATCGTTGCAGCTCGGCCATCTCCTCAGCCACCAGACCGGCTTGCCGCCGAACGCTTATGACAACCTGCTAGAGGAAAACGTCGCCGTCGCCGACATCTATCCTAAATACAGGAACGTCAAACTCATCTGCCCGGTCGGCAAGTGTTATTCGTATCAGAACATCGCCTATGACATCGCGGGCCTCGCCATATCGTCCGCTTACGGAATGCCCTATGGCGAAGCGCTGCAACAGCGGATATTTACCCCGCTCGGCATGAAGACGGCGTCGGCCGATCAGGATGGGCTGACCCGCAGCGGCGATTTCGCACGCCCGCATGTGCGCGACCGGGTGAAGGGCTCGGACGATCGCTTCGGCCCCTGGCGCGCCGTTAAGGTGAAACCCGCTTATTACCGCGTGCCGGCTGCGGGCGGCGTCAACGCCTCGATCCTCGACATGGCGGCGTGGCTGAAAGCGCAAACGGGCTACGCGCCGGCGACGCTTCCATCAGAG
>JBBTJH010000215.1:0-3222 GCA_038059555.1 Pseudomonadota bacterium
GGCTGCGGCTGCAAGCTTGCGCCGAATGTGCTCTCCGAAATTCTCTCCGGCATGCCGGCGGGGATGATGCCGAAAGATCTGCTGGTCGATGCGGCGACCAGCGACGACGCGGCCGTCTGGCGCGTCTCGGATGAAGCGGCGATTGTCGCGACGACGGATTTTTTCATGCCGGTCGTCGACGATCCCTTCGAGTTCGGACGGATCGCGGCGACGAATGCGATCTCCGATATTTACGCGATGGGCGCGAGGCCGATTTTCTCGCTCGCGCTTGTCGGCATGCCGGTCGGCAAGATCAGCGTTGAGACAATCCGGAAAATTCTGGACGGCGGGCGCAGCGTCGCGGAAAAAGCCGGGGCGCCCATCGCGGGCGGTCATTCGATCGATTCGGTCGAGCCGATTTACGGCCTCGTCGCGCTCGGCCTTGTTCACCCTGAAAAGATTTTGAAAAACTGCAACGCGCGCCCCGGCGACGTTCTCATTCTCGGCAAGCCCCTCGGCGTCGGCATTTTCAGCGCGGCGCTGAAGAAAGAAATTTTGCCAGCGCAAGACTACGCCGCGATGATCGCTTCGACGACCTTGTTGAACACGCCGGGCTCGGAGCTTTCCTCAATCGAGGGCGTTCACGCCGTAACCGATGTGACGGGCTTTGGGTTGCTCGGCCATCTGGCGGAAGTTTGCCGGGGTTCCGGCGTCTCCGCGCGCGTCGAGCGCGCGAAAGTCCCGGTCTTCGCGGGGGCTCGCCGCCTCGCGCTTGAGGGCGTCAGAACCGGCGCGTCGCCGCGCAACTGGGCGAGCGTCGCGGCGATGATTGATCCGCCTGCTGACTGGAGCGAGGCCGACCGCGATATTTTATGCGATCCGCAGACGAGCGGCGGCCTGCTGGTTTCTTGCGCGCCCGGCGCTGCGATGAGCGTTCTTGCGCTGTTCCGCCGCCATGGCCATGACGCAGCGGTGATCGGCGAGACCGGCGCTGGCGCGCCTCGCACCTCCGTCGCCTGACCCCTCACTTGCCATCAACGCCGCAACAGGCGAACAATCGCCCTCTCGCGACTGGAGATGAGCGGATGAGGCTGATTGTCCTTGCGGTAGTGGCGGCGATCGCGGTCGCCGGATGCGCTAAAAAGTCCGACGCGCCAAGCTCGGCCGCGAGCGTTGCGGCGGCGGACATTGACGCCGCCTCTCCGCTCGACAAGCCCTATCGCCTGAAGGGCGGCGAAAAGCTCGATGTCGACCGGCTGTTTGACCTTCTCCCGCTCTATCTCCGGCCGACTTATGAGAAGGCGGCGTTCGATCAAAAAACCGGCGCGACGATCGTCACCAATCTGAAATTCGGCGAGGTCGCCGCAGGGAAAGGCTTCACCGCTAAACGCGCAGAATTCTACGGCGTCGATCTTCAAAAGATTGAAAAACTTGAAGCCGCGAAAGACGCGCCCTCAGACGCGCCCCTGTCGATGGTTCTGGAAAAGGTGCGTCTGTTCGGGATCGAAAATGTGCGGGCTGACGAGACGGCGCCCAATATCTCGATCGGGGCGGTTGAAATCGACAGTCTGCGCGTGCGTGACGGCGGCATCCCGAAGCGATCGCCGGCGTCGGGGCTTGCGTCCTTCTTCAACGCCTTCGACATCGCCGGCGTTTATTTCAAGGATGTGCGCTTTTCGGGCGGCGCGGCGGGAAATTCCGGCGCGGGCGCCGCAGAATTCGCCGCAGGCGATTTGCGGTTCGTCGGCGCCGGCGGCGGAAAGCTTGCCGCGCTCGTCGCGCGCGATCTCGATTACCTCGTCCGCCAGTCGCCGGAGGCGATCGCGGCGGCGACCCGCAGATTGGGGCCGATGGCGGGTGTGCTCGTGAACGGTCCCCTGCGCAATTTGATCGCGCCGGAAAATCAGCGCACGCGCGTCAAGACGCTCGAATGGCGCGATATTTCTTTCGCGGGGCTCATGCAGTACGGCCTCAAGGGCGAAAAGCCGCCGATAACAGCGCGGAGCCTCATCAATCTTGGTACTGCGCGCTTTACCGACGCTGAAACTTTCATCGGCGACAAGCGCCTCTCAATCGCTCCGCAAACCGATATTTCGGCGATGGAATTCGCCTGGCTCGCGCCGTCTAAAATCCGCGCCGTCTCGCGCGGCGGGGTCTATGATTTCACCGCCTATGTTCCGGACGATGAAAAACAGGCGATCGGCCTCCTCAAAGCGCGCGGGCTCGACAAGGTGAAGGGCGACAATGATTTCGCCTATGACTGGAACCCCGACAAAGGCGGCGCTGTCGCCTCGGCGGGGTTTGACAGTGAAGGCTTTGCCGATTTCGATTTCGATCTGGCGCTTGAAGGGCTTGAGCTGAAAAAAATCGAAGCCGCGCGTGCTGAAGGCGCGCCCCGCCCCGCCGCCGACATGGCGCAGCGTAAATTGTTCTCGATCGTCATCGCCGACGAACAAATGCTCGATGCTTTTTATGAGCTCTCGGCGCTGGAAACCGGCGGGACCGCGAAAGACGTTCGCGCCGCGACGCCCTCAATGATGCGCCTTGGAAAGATCGAGCTTCAACGCGAATCCCCGCGCCTCGCGAGCTATATCGACGCGGTCGCCGATTTCCTCGAAGAGGGCGGCACGCTGGAGATCAAGGCGGCGCCCGAGACGCCGCTTCCGATGAACGCCCTCGCCGCAACCGCGCAAGGCGGCCCCGACGCCATGGCGGCGGCGGTCAATCTGACGGTGACGCGGAAGAAATAGCTACGACGCGCGCCTGACGATCACCGAGCCCGCGGAATAGCCGGCGCCGAAGCCTGATATGACGCCGATTTCGCCGGTCTTGAAATCGGCCCGATGCTTGTGGAAGGCGATGATCGATCCGGCGGATGATGTATTCGCGTAGTCGTCGAGAATGACCGGGGCTTCTTCCTTCGTCGCCTCGCGGCCGAGAACGCGTTTGGCGATCAGCTCGTTCATCGACAAATTCGCCTGATGCAGCCACAGACGTTTCACCGACGCGATGGCGACGCCGTTATCTTTCAAATGCGCGGATATCATGTCGCCGACCATCGGCACGACATCCTTAAACACCTTGCGGCCCTGCTGAACGAACAGTTTGTCGGTGTTCCAGGCGGTTTGCGGATCGGCGCCGGCGCCGGTCGGCCGCTCGCAATGATTGATGAAGCCGAGATTGTTGCGGATGTTGTTTGAAAACACGGTCTTCAGCTTGGTTGAAACGATTTCCCAGGCCTCG
>JBBTJH010000216.1:0-3367 GCA_038059555.1 Pseudomonadota bacterium
CCCTCAGTCGCTTCGCGACAGCTCCCCCGCCCGCGCGCGAAGGCGCGCGTTTTTATTTTCGCGCCCTTCGGCGCGGGGCGGGGGAGCGGGGCTCTCACGCTCTTCCGCCGCCCACACTCTGTCATTCCGGGGCTTCGCGAAGCGAAGAACCCGGAATCCACGTCGCCTTTAAGCGCCTCACCATGGATTCCGGGTTCGATGCGGAGTTTAGCCTCGGGCCGGCCGATGGCCGGACCCGGGGGCATCGTCCCGGAATGACAAGGAATGTTCTGGGTCGCAGGGCCCCTGAGGCCAGCCGCTCTTTCTACCCGTTCGCGCCGTCGCGGATCGATTTTGATTCAGCCTCCGTCAGCCCGAGGCGGTCCGCGAGTTTCACGAGAAATGCGGTCTCGCGCTCGTTAAGTTCGCCGGCGGAGACGACTGCGGCGGCGTAAAGCTCGGCCGCATGATGGGGCGTTCTGGCGGCGGCGGCGAGGAGGCGCAGAGTTTCCTCCTGCGGCAGATCGTTCGTGAGCATCGCGCGCTCGGCAGAGGTCAAGTCGGATTTCGACATCGCGCCGTCGATCATTTTTTGCTCATGCGCATCGAGAACGCCGTCGGCATAGGCGGCCGCGAGCATCGCGCGAACGACGGCGAGCGCAAATTCCGGATCGGAGGCGTGATCGATGGGAAAGCCGGCGGAGTGCGCTTCCCGCACCGGATCGTCGCCGGCTTTCTTTCCCTGACGCTCCATCCAGGTTTTGTACGCGAGCGCGCCGAGCGCGGCGACCGCGCCGGTCTGCGCGACGTTGCCGATAAAGCGGCGTCCGCCGCCCGAGCCGAGCATGCCAAGAAGCAGGAGACCGCCAGCGCCAGCGGCGACTGTGCGCGCCTGCGGATCGGTCTTTAGCCGCTCGCGCACATCGCTCGCGGCTTTCTTTGCTTTGTCGAGGGCGCCCGAGGCTTCAAGCTCGTGCGCGGCGCGTTCGGCTTGGTGCTGAAGGTCGGCGAGAATTTTGCGGGCGTCGAGCATGAAGGCGTCCTTTCAATAACAGAGTGACGATATGGGTTCGCCCGCTCTTCACTTCAATCGCTGCGGTCCTCCCTTTTGAACGAGTGGGACGCCTTCCCACTTCTCCCGATAAGCGCGGGCGCGGCCCTTTCCTTAGCGACGGCGTCGCGAAGAACTGGCGCGGCGCGGTTGAAGCGAAGCGACAGGGGCGGCCGCTTGCTGTAGGGTCGCCTTCATATCGGGGGACGGCTTGGGAGGGCGCGGGCGCATGAGGGCGTTATTCAGGGTATTTCTTGCAGCCGCTTGCTTGTCGGCCGTCCCTGCGTCTGGGGCGAGCGCGCAGAGCGAGCCCTCGAACGAGCGGCTGATCCATGCCGGGGCCCCGAGCCGGGCGACTTTATCCGATCTCGCCTCGATCGAGCCGTTTCTCGACGGCTATGTCGCTTCCAACATGGCCGACCAGTACCCGCCGGGAATGATGGTTGCGGTCGCGACCAAGGACGCGGTTTTCGTCAAAGCTTACGGCGTCGCCAATATGGCGACGGGTGAAAAAGCGACGCCCGAAACTTTGTTTCGCATCGCCTCGATCTCGAAGACCTTCGTGTGGACGGCGGTGATGATGCTCGCCGACGACGGCAAGCTCGATCTTGATGCTGACGTCAACACCTATCTGAAATCGGTGAAGGTGAAGGAGCGCTTCGGCAAGCCCGTGACGCTCAACGATCTGATGGCGCACCGGCCGGGGTTTGAAGACACCTTCGGCGATTTTTTCCAAAGCGGCAAAGGCCGCAGCTTCGAAGAGGCGCTGACGCATACGGCGCCGGCGCGGGTCGCGCCGCCGGGCGAGCGCACCTCCTATTCAAATTGGGGAACCAATCTGGCAGCGCTAATTGTCGCCGATGTCACAGGCGAGCCGTTCGACGAGTTCGTCCGTATCCGGATATTAGAGCCGCTAGGCATGTCATCGACCATCCAGCACGACCCGGCCGCGATCGCCGGAAAGGCGCTGAACGATCCGGCGCTCGATCTGCGCCTCGCCGCGCCGCACAAGCTTGATGGAGGCGAGCCGACAGTTCTCGTGCACGATGCGCTGGAGCCGCTTCATGCGGCGGGGGCCGTCGCGCTCGACGCGCATGACGCCGGGCGATGGCTGCAGTTCTTTTTAAATGACGGCGTCGCCGACGGCGTGCGCCTGCTCTCGCCGCAAGCCTTTACACAGATGCGCCTGCGCGCTTTTTCAGATCGCACCGGCGCCCCCGATTTCGCGCACGGGTTCATGGAAAACGAAATGGCGGGGCAGCGCACCTTCGGCCATGGCGGCACGTTGACGGGTTTTATCTCCGACATGACAGTCATGCCGTCTTTGGGCGTCGGCGTCTTTGTCGTCGTCAACGGCGCCGAGCGCCCGCGGCTTCCCGATCTCGTCAGCCGCGCGGTGCTGGAGCAATTCGCCGGCTCGCCGGACCAATGGCCGTCGAAATGGCGCGTTACGGCGAGCGACGAGATGAAAAAGAAAGCGAAAACCGTCGCCGGCGTCTATATGGGCGCGCGCCATGTCGAGACCCGGTTTGAAAAGCTCGTCTCGATGGGATCGGAATTGAAGATCGCCGCCAAAGACGACGGATCGCTCATCCTTGCGTCGGGCGGCGAGGCGCATCGCTATTACCCGCTCAGCGACGATCTCTGGACCGACCGCTCGCGCGATCGGCTGTTCGTCTACCGGAACGAGGACGGCTCGGTGAAGCGCGTCTCTTATGCGATGGGAACGAATACGGCCGAGCCCGTCTCCTTCCTTCAGTCCACGGACGGCTTTAACGCGGCGCTCGGCCTCGCGCTCGGCTTTTCGCTGCTCACGTTCCTCAGCGCCTGGCGCCGGCAAGGCCGCGAGGTCGAGACGACCGGCGCCGGCAAATGGCTGGCGCTGGGGCAGGGCGCCGTCGCGGTTTTTTGGCTCGCCTTCGCCGGCGTCATCGTTTGGGCGACGGGGGCGCTAACCTCGCTCGATTTGCCGGATATGCAGGCGGCGGGCTGGCCGCCGGCCGCGCTCATCGGCGCAATGATCGCCGCCAATCTCGCGGCGATCGGGGGCCTAGCGGCCGCCATCGGCGTCGTTCCGGTGTTCACACGCTCGGGCTGGTCGCCATGGCGCAAAGCGCATTATCTCCTCTTCGCGGCGGCGGGATTGTTCGCCGTCTACGAGCTTTTCGTCTGGCGGCTGATCCTCGCGCCGGTGAGCGGCTAGGCGTCTGGGGAGAGCGATCGTCGGGATTTTACACAGGCTGTAAACTTCGGCGGCCCTACTTTTGGGACATAGCTGGAACAAAATTGGATTTCTTAATAAAAACAACAAGATAATTCTCTTGCCAAATGAGAACA
>JBBTJH010000217.1:0-3994 GCA_038059555.1 Pseudomonadota bacterium
AATGAAAGCGGGGCGCCGACATAGCCAAGGCCGATGACGCCAATCGTCGCGTCGCCCGAGCCGATGCGCGCGGCAAGAGACTGCGCAAAAGACATGGAAATGTTCAAGATCGCACCCTCGTCAATCAGCGTTTCAATGATTGACGGGCGATTTGGGCGTTTTATTCCCTCGCCCCCGGATCTTCAGACCTCAGCGCCCCGCAGGCGCACCATCAGCGCAAAATGCAGGAAAGACGCCCGCTCGCCCCCCTCGCCCTGGCATTTCCCGTAAAATTAGACCGAAAGGCCGGGCGGCTCTAATTTTCCTGCTCGATCCGGTCCATATCCTCGTCGGAGAGGCCGAAATGATGGCCGATTTCGTGAACGAGGACATGCCGGATCAGATGCCCCAGCGTCGTCTCGCCATCGTCGATCCATTCGGCGAGAATCGGCTGGCGATAAAGATGGACGTGGTTTGGTCCTGACGGAATGTCATCGAGCGAGCGGCGGGTCAGATCGACGCCCTCATAAAGCCCCGTCAGCTCGAAGGGATCGTCAATCCCGAAGTCAGAAAGGATGTCGTCTTCGGCAAAATCGGCGACATGCACGATGACGTCGCCGCAAAGCGCGCGAAACGCCTCAGGGAGCGCCCCGAAGGCCTCGCTGGCGAGCGCGCTGAACTCTTCAAGGCTCGGCGCGCAAAGCCCTGCCCACGCGCCCTTCATGGAACGGCGGCGTAGATCGCCGCGAAGGCCGGCGCGACAGCCGGCATTGGCGCCTTGCTGCGGGTCATGCCGGTGCGGACAATGATCATGTTCTTGTCTGGAACGATCAGCACATATTGGCCTTCATGTCCCGCCATCAGATACGCCTCGTCTGGAACGCCCGGCATGTATTTCGCCCGGCCGTCCGTCCCCGGATGATTGAGCCAGAACTGCGCGCCGTAAAATGCGTTCGACGCGGAAGCCGGCGCCGCGACATAGCGGCTCCAGCCCTCCGGCAGCACGCGAAGGCCGTCCACGACGCCGTCATTTAAGTAAAGCATGCCGAGCTTGGCCCAGTCGCGCGCCGTCGCGTAAATGAAGGAAGACCCGATGAAGGTCCCCGACGCATCCGGCTCCAGCGTAAAGCTCGCGGCGCCGAGCGGACCCAGAACGGCGTCGCGCGCAAAAGCGTGATAGCCGACATCGTTTGCCTCAAGCGTTTCGCGTAAAGTCCGCTGGATCAGATTGGTCGTTCCGCTCGAATAGGACCAGAATGTTCCCGGCGCGTGCGCCAGTTTTTGCCGCGCCGCAACGCCGCCCGCGTCGCGCGCCCGGAACAGCATTTGAGACACATCGGAATTTGGATCGTCATAGGTCTCGTCAAAGGCGAGCCCGCTCTGCATCTGCAGGAGATTGTTCCAGCTGATCGCCTCGCGCGCTTTGTCGCCCTGCCACTCTGCAACCGGCGCCGGCGTCTCGATATCGATCAAGCCGCGAAGGACAGCGGCGCCAACCATCGTCGCGGTGACGCTTTTCGCCATCGACCATGAAAGGAACGGCGTTTGCGCGGTGAACCCCTCGGCGTAGCGCTCGGCAAGGACAGCGCCGTCCTTGACGACGAGGATCGACCGCGTCGCCGCTTCCTTGTCGGCGAAGGCTGCATCCATCGCCCTCTCGATCGCCGCGTAATCGACATCATTGCGCGTCGCCGGCGTTCCGGCTTTCGCCTCCGGCAGGGGCTTGCCCTCGATCGGCGTCAAAGCGGGAACCGCTTCCGGCGCGCCGCCGCGAACGAGCGTACAGCCATAGCCGCTCCGGTAAATCGCCTTCGCGCCGCCAAAGCCGAACAGCGACGCCGTGACAAATTTTTCGGACGGGTCAATTTTGTACTTCAGATAATCGAACGCGGGCGAGATGCCGTGAAAATCGCCGTCGGCAACCGCACTCGCCGAACGCCCCGCCACAAATATCTCCGAACAGGAAACCTTGGCGAAATACCCGGCCGCAACGCTCGCCACTCGGTCGGCTTGCCACAGCGCAAATCCGCCGCCCGCGACGACGCCCGCCGCCGCGATCAGGCCCAATCGTTTCATGTGAGAACTTTCTTTCTATTCCATCGGCCTGAAGATCAGCGTCATCACGACGCCGATGAGCCCGAGCACCGCCCAGAGCGGCAGATTGAGCAACGTGCCGAGAGCCTTGGCGAGACCGCCGGGCGAATTTCCAGCGACGGCCGGGCCGTTGATGCCGATCAGCGCCAGCACCTCCGACGAGGTGCGAATGACGGGCTCCCCCGCTTCCATCGACGACACCGCGTCAGCGCCGAGGAGCGCGATCGCCAGCGCCAGCAATATCCACGAAATGAACCGAAATGCCGCCATGACCCTTACCCCTGCCCCCCCGATTTCTCATCAGAATAGCCAAGAGAGCGGGTCGGCGCAAATCTCGCGAAACTGGCGTAGCGCCGCTTGCGGATACCCCTTTGGGCTGTATAGATGCGCCCGCGATTCGACAGGACAGGTGGCCGAGCGGTCGAAGGCGCACGCTTGGAAAGCGTGTAGGCGGGTAACCGTCTCGTGGGTTCGAATCCCACCCTGTCCGCCATTTTCTTAAATCACACTGGCCGTCCGCCTCCCAAAGGAAGGGCCGAATGGAACCGCCATCGGCACCTCGGTGCGACCGCGCAAACGGGCGGATCGGTCCGGCGGCGATAAAATTTTGGCTTTCTGAGAGAAAATGGCGCGAGTGACGGGGCTCGAACCCGCGACCTCCGGCGTGACAGGCCGGCACTCTAACCAACTGAGCTACACCCGCGCATCCCGGCGAACCGGGAGGCGGACGGTTATCCCGATGATGCTGGGAGGTCAAGCGCGGTTAGCGGAAAGTTTGCGCTATTTAAGGGCATCCGGCCGGGTTTGAGCGGGCCGCCTTTCGGAAGCGCCCTATTTACCATTTGCCGGCCAGAATGGCGTGCGCCGGCGCCTGATCCCCCCGGCCGCCCTGCAGCGGAGATGACGCCTTGACCGCCGACGCCATCGACATTCCGGCGACATCGCGTTCCGCTGGCGCGGGCGATCAGGCGCCGCCCTCGCAAGCTCTGCCGGCGGTCCTGATCGCCGGGCTCTTGCTGTCGGCGGTTTTCGTCGCCTTTTTATATCTCATGCGGGGCGAGGCGATGTTCGCTCTGCCCGATCAGATTTCTGGCGTTCATAACGAGGATTTCCTGGCGTTCTGGCGGGCCGGCGTCATGAGCCTCAACGGCGAGGCCTCTTCGGTCTACAATACCGCCGCCTTCCTCGCGCCTTTGCCGGAGGCTGCGGCCGGCCTCAGATTTCTCAATCCGCCGCACTTCCTTCTCGCTCTCGCGCCGCTCGGCCTCTTGCCCTATGGCGCGGCCAAGTTTTTATTCCTTATACTGAATCTTTTGTCGCTTGCCGCGCTGGCGAAGCTGATAACGGATGCGGCGCCTCGGCTTCAGAATCGATATGCGGCCGTATTTTTCTTGCTGGTCTTCTCGCCGGCGATGTTTGCGTCGCTGCTGGTCATGCAGATCGGGCCGTTCGTCGCGCTGCTGCTCGCTGGCGGACTGCTCCTCGCGCGCCGGCGTCCCATCGTCGCCGGGCTGTTGCTCGCGCTTCTCACCATGAAGCCGCAATTTGGATTGATGGCGCCCCTCTTCTTGGCGGCGCAGGGGAATTGGCGCGCGATCATCGCAACCGTGATCTGGACGGCGGCGTTATGCCTTGGCGCGACGATGGCGTTCGGCGTCGAGCTCTGGGCCGCATTCTTAAAGTCGTTATCGACCGTTCATGCGGTTCACGCGAGCCTTTTGCATCGCGACATGGTGACGGTGGCTCAGGCTGTCCGTAAACTCGGCGCGGCGCAAAACATCGCTTACACCGCGCAGATAGTCGCCGTCCTATTCGCCGCCGCGCTTGTCTGGCGCTCGGCGCGACGGTTGCGCCCCTCGACCTTAGAAGCGCGAATTTGCGACGTGAGCACGGCGGAAACGGTCGGTTTGGCCTTGCTCGC
>JBBTJH010000217.1:4004-8236 GCA_038059555.1 Pseudomonadota bacterium
CATCCTTGTGGGTTTATGACTGGCCGATAGTTAGCGCCGGCCTCTTGCTGCTCGCAGGGTCCGGCAAACGGTTGACGCCAGCGTTGCAACTCGTCGCGATCCTTGTCTGGATCGCGCCCCTCATTCCTCTCGGCCTGCTGACGCAGGCGAGTTCAATTGCAACGACCGGGTTTCTGGCCGCAGGTCTTGGAGCCTTCGCCATCTATCGCGGGGCTTTAAACCCTGTCCGGCCCGAGGCGGATGACCGCCTTGCCGAAATTCTCGCCGTGGAAGAGGCCGATGAAGGCGCTCGGGGCTTCGTCAATTCCTGAGTAAACCGACTCTCGGAACTTGATCTTTCCTTGCGCGAGCAAGGGCGCCACTTCCGCCGCGAACTGCATGGCGAGGTGGAGATAGATGGAGACGATGAAGCCCTGCATCTTCGCGCTGCGGGCGATCAGGAAGGCGAGGTTCGGCGGGCCCGGCTCCAGCTCGGTGTTGTTGTAGACTGAGATCATGCCGCAAAGGGCAATCCGCGCGCCGAACGCGATATTGTTGAGCGCGGCTTCAAGGTGCATGCCGCCGACATTTTCAAAATAACAATTGATCCCGTCCGGCGCCGCTTCGGCGAGCGCCTTGGTCAGCGCGGACGCATTTTTGTAGTCGCGATAATTCAGCGCGACATCGGCGCCGCCTTCCCTCAAGAGCCAGTCGCATTTTTCGGTTGATCCGGCCGAGGCGATGACGCGCGCGCCCCTTATTTTCGCGAGCTGACAGACGACCGATCCGACAGCGCCGGCAGCGCCCGAAACGAAAACCGTCTCGCCCGCTTTGGGTTCGAGGATTTGCGTTATTCCCGCCCACGCGGTCAACCCCGGCATGCCGAGCACGCCGAGATAAGCGGAGAGCGGCGCAAGGCCCGGATCGACTTTGGTGAGCGCGTCGCCGTTTGAGATCCAGTATTCTTTCCAGCCGCCTTGAAACGCGACGACATAGTCGCCTTTTTTAAATCCGGGATTTTTCGAGTCGACAACTTCGCTGACGGCGCCGCCGTCCAGCGGCTGATCGAGCGAAAACGGCGGCACGTAACTTTTGACATCGGGGCGCATGCGGCCGCGCATATAAGGATCGACCGACATCCAGACCGTGCGCATCAGCATCTCGCCCTCGCGCGGCGCCGGCGTCTCGACGGTCTTTGTTTCAAAATGCGAAGCGCCGGGGAGCCCGGCAGGGTAGGACTTTAAGTAAACAGCCTTGTTTTTAATCCCGCCCATGGCGCGTTCTCCCTTATTTCTGCGGCTCGCGCGCAATTTACCGCCCTTGAGCCCAAGAGCAACGCTCCGCCGCAGCAACGCCACAATTGCCGTCGTTTTTGCCCAAATGTCGCCGCGACCGCGCCGGATAAGACACTCATGAAAGGACGGCGAGCGGGTCCGTCAGTGGCGTTTTCAGGATCTCGGTCCCCGCATTGCAGGAGGGTATGGACATGAAAATGATGCTGGTTGGATTGGCGGCGATGAGCCTTGCCGCTGTTGGGTGCGAATCGACGGGTGAAGGCGCTCTGTACGGCGCGGCGCTCGGCGCGGCCGGCGGCGCGGTTGCAGGACAAATTTTTGCGGGCCGTCCCGGACAAGGCGCCGCCTATGGCGCGCTCGTCGGGGCAGCTCTCGGCGCTTATGAAGGATGCTCTCGCGCTGGAACATGCGGCGGGCGCGCGCGCGATCATGGCCATCGGCGCTATGACCGTTATTCGGATCGCTATTACTACGAAGATCCCTGCTACGGCGACAGCTATTGGGATGACGGCTCATTCCGCCGCTATGGACCGCGCGATTATCGCGGCAGCGGCGACTACTGCCGCGGCTGATCGACTTACGAACTTTCTCCAGTGAAATTCGCCCGCGCCGGAAACGGCGCGGGTCTTTTCATTTCACCAGTTCGCCGCCATGCGCGCCGGGCGCAAAAGTGGAACCCGGTTTCGCGCGCAAAGGCGCGCCAAATCAAGATGCTCGTTCCTCGGGCGTGATTTCGAAATTACGCCCGAGGAACGAGCGATTTCTTTTTGTTCTTTCCCATCTGGCTGAGCGCGATCATCGTCATGATGGGCACAAAGGCGTCAACTTGGCCTGTCGGATCGGTGATCTCGAGGAACGCGAAGAGACCTGGCCAGCCCCAAAGGCCAATCGCGACGACGCCGCTAACGATGTCGAACAGGAGTTCAAATCCGGGAATGCGCCCGATCGTAAAGTCCAGCAGATCGAAGATGACCGCGATCGCAAGTTTTACCGCATCTGATTTCATAACGGGGCGCCCTGGTTTTCACGGATGAAGGCCGCGATCTTCCGGATCGTGCGTCCGCTTTCCGGCATGAACGGCGCGAACAGCGGCCAAATGTGAACGAGGCCATTTTCAATCTGAAACTCGACCGAGACGCCTGCTTTTCTAGCCTTTTCGACCATCCGAATCGAATCGTCTCTGAGGACCTCAGCGTCGCTGACGCAGACATAAAGACGCGGCAACCCCTCGAACCGGCCGTAGAGGGGAGAGACGCGCGGATCGTCAAGCGGCAGCGTTCCGGCGTATTTCACGCCGCCGCGCGTTATCGAGTCGGCGGTGAACATGGCGTCGCGTTCGTCATTTTCGCGGATCGACGCGCCGCTCGCCGTAAGATCGGTCCACGGAGATAAGAGAAAAGCCCCGCCCGGCAGATCCGAACCGCGTTCTTTCAGCGCCTGCATCATCGCAAGCGCCAGGCCGCCGCCGGCGGAATCGCCGCCGACATAGATTTCGTGGGGCGGCGTTCCCTCGCTGACCAGAAAGTCGAAAGCGGCGAGCGCATCGTCAAGCGCGGCCGGACACGGGTGCTCCGGCGCGAGGCGGTAATCGAGGGAAAATGCCGGCGCCCGCGTCGCAGCGGCGAGATTGCAACTTATCGGCGCCATCAGGCGCGGCGAACCGAAGACATAACCTCCGCCGTGCAAGTAAAGAATGGTGCGCCCGGGCGCGGCGTTCGAAGGCCGTTGCCACTCGCCGCGAACGGGCGCGGAAATCGTCTCGCGCGCGACCGATTTGGGCAAAAGCCGGATCGAGCCGGCTTCCATCATCGAGCGCAATTTAACTGAATCGATATCCGGCAGCGGAAGATATTTCAGCTTGCCGCGCACATACCGGTTGACAAGTCGGGCGCGCAGGCTCGGCATCGGATCTCCGATCAAAAAGCTTCTGTGCAATTCCTAGGGCGGTTGGCGGCAAACCGCCAGACCGAACTGCAGATCCGGGCCAGTCAGCGGTTCGGCGGCCCGCCCGTCAGCGCTCGTACCGGCGCAGCGCCTGATCGATCCGCCCAAAGATGGAATGGCCGCGAGCGTCTTTCATTTCAATTTCAACGCGGTCGCCGAATTTCATGAACGGCGTTTTCGGCGCGCCGCTCGCGAGGGTTTCGATCATGCGGATTTCGGCGATGCAGGAATAGCCGGCGCCGCCATCAGTAACGGGCTTTCCGGGGCCGCCGTTCAGTTTGTTGGAGACTGTCCCCGACCCGACGATCGAGCCTGCCGCGAGCGGGCGGGTCTTTGCGGCATGCGCGATCAGCTGGCCGAAATGAAAGGTCATGTCGACGCCGGCGTCGGCGCGGCCGAACGGCGCGCCGTTCAGCGACACGAGCAGCGGAAGGCAAAGCTTCCCGTTGCGCCAATCGGGGCCGAGCGCGTCAGGCGTCACTGCGCAGGGGCTGAACGCAGACGATGGTTTTGACTGAAAGAAGCCAAAGCCTTTGGAAAGCTCGGCGGGGATCAGCCCGCGCAAACTGACATCGTTCACGAGCATCACAAGGCGGACATAATCGAGCGCTTCGACCGGGCCGACGCCCATCGGCGTGTCGCCGACGATGACGGCGACTTCCGCCTCCATGTCGACGCCCCAACCTTGATCTTCGGCGAGCAAAATATCGTCGCGCGGCCCGAAGAACGAATCGGAGCCGCCCTGATACATCAAGGGTTCGGTCCAGAAACTCTCCGGCATCTCGGCGCCGCGCGCTTTCCTCACCAGTTCGACGTGATTGACATAAGCCGAACCGTCCGCCCACTGAAAGGCGCGCGGCAAAGGCGAGGCGCATTCGCGTTCGTGAAACCGCAAGGTCGGCGCCGCGCCGACTTCAAGGCTTTGCGCGAGTTCGCGCAGATGCGGCTCGGCATGCGCGCAGTCGTCGAGCGCCGCCTGCAAGGTCGGCGCGATGCGCGAGGCGTCGGTGCAGC
>JBBTJH010000218.1:0-9230 GCA_038059555.1 Pseudomonadota bacterium
CGGCGTCAATTTGAAAATGCGCTCGATATCCGGAATGAAGCCCATGTCGAGCATGCGGTCGGCCTCGTCGACGACCATCACTTCAATGCCGTTGAGCAGCAGCTTGCCGCGCTCGAAATGGTCAAGCATGCGGCCGGGCGTCGCGATCAGCACGTCGACGCCGCGCGTCAGTTTTGCGTCCTGGTCGCCGAAGGATACGCCGCCGATCAACAGCGCCATCGTCAGCTTGTGGTACTTGCCGTATTTCTCGAAATTCTCGGAGACTTGCGCCGCAAGCTCCCGCGTCGGGCAAAGAACCAGCGTGCGCGGCATTCTCGCCTTGGCGCGGCCCTTGGCGAGGCGCTGGATCATCGGCAGCACAAAGGCGGCGGTCTTGCCGGTGCCGGTCTGCGCGATGCCGAGCACGTCGCGCCCTTTCAGGGCTTCGGGAATGGCGGCGATCTGGATAGGGGTCGGCGTCTCATAGCCGGCTTCAAGCACGGCCTTGAGGATATTCGGCTCGAGGCCGAGGTCTTCAAACTTCATGGGTCTCTTTCAATTCCCCGGCGGCGAGACGTCTCGCGTCTCCGGTAACGGGGTTCATACAGCGGGATCGGGGTTGAACGCCCCGCTCTTCCGCTGAAGGCAAGCGATGCGTCGTTCGGTGAAATCCGCGGCGTTTCAGGGCGACGTCGTCTTACGTCGGGGGCGATTTCTCGCCCGGCAGCGCGCGCAATGCTGCGGCATTTCGGGGCGGGGGATAGGTCCGTTCCCGCAATGAGTCAATGATTACGGGGTTAAGAAGCGATAAACGGCCGCAGGTGTGGCGGAAAATCAGCGCCCGGAGGGTCTTCTGCCCCCCTTGAAAAGGGAGGTCGGAGCTAAGCGACGGGAGGGTTTCTTCTTTTCGTCATCGCTCGAACCCTCCCTTTCGCGCGAGGACGCCTTTGCTTAGCAAAGCCGTGCGCGAAAGCCCTCCCTTTTCAAGGGAGGGAGGAAGAGCGCCTCCTTCTTCTACCTCCCTTGAAAAGGGAGGTCGGAGCGAAGCGACGGGAGGGTTTCTTGCACCCCTACCAGATCTGCACGCGCTCTTCCGGGTCGAGCCAGAGATCGTCGTCCGGCGTCACGCCGAAGGCCTCGTACCAAGCGTCCATGTTGCGGACGACGCCGTTGACGCGATATTGCGCCGGCGAGTGGGGATCGGCGGCGATCTGGTTTTTCAGCGCCTCGTCGCGGACGACGCGTTTCCACACCTGCGCCCAGGCGAGGAAGAAGCGCTGGTCGCCGGTGAGGCCGTCGATGACCGGCGCGTCCCTGCCGCCGAGCGATAATTTATAGGCCTCATACGCCATGGCAAGCCCGCCGAGATCGCCGATATTCTCGCCCATGGTGAGGTCGGGGTTCACCTTGAAGCCGGGAACCGGTTCATAGGTGGCGTATTGCGCGCCGAGCTTTTGCGCGAGCGCCTTGAAGCGCTCCGCGTCTTCGGCCGTCCACCAGTCGCGCAAGACCCCGTCGCCATCTGACTTCCGGCCCTGATCGTCAAACCCGTGCCCGATCTCGTGGCCGATGACGGCGCCGATCGCGCCGTAATTGACGGCGGCATCCGCCTTCGGATCGAAGAACGGCGCCTGAAGGATCGCGGCGGGAAAGACGATCTCATTTTGCGTCGGATTATAATACGCGTTGATCGTCGTCGGGGTCATGCCCCATTCCTTGCGATTGACGGGCTCATCGATGCGGGCGACCTCGTAGGCCCATTCGAAAGCTTGCGAGCGTTGCGCGTTGCCGTAAGCGTCGCCGGGGCGAACATCGAGAGCGCCATAGTCGCGCCATTCCTCCGGATAGCCGATCTTCGGCGTGAATTTCGCGAGCTTCTCGCGCGCTTGCGCCTTCGTCTCCTCACTCATCCAGGCGAGGGTATCGATGCGCCCCCCTAGCGCCGTCCTGAGATTGGCGACGAGCGCCTCCATCATCGTCTTCGAGTCGCTTGGGAAGTATTTCTCGACATAAATCTTGCCGACCGCCTCGCCGAGCGAGGCGTCAATCGCGGCGACTGCGCGCTTCCAACGGACTTTCTGGTTGGGCGTGCCGCGAAGCTCGGTCTGGTAAAATGCAAAGTTCGCCGCATCGAAGTCAGGCGGCAAAATGTCGGCGTTCGTATCGACAAGGTGGAACTTCAGATAATCGCGCCAGGTCTCGAGCGGCGTCGCCGCCGTCAAAGCGGCAAGGCCGGCGACGGCGTCGTCCTCGCGCACGATAACCTCGGGCCGCTCGCCAAGTCCCGCCGAGGCGAGCATCACCCGCCACGGCGCCCCCGGCGCGAAAGCTTCGAGCTGGTCGATCGTCTTCAGATTGTATGTGAGATCGCGATTGCGGCGCTTGGCCGGGTCCCAATGAAGGCGCGCCATCTCAAGCTCAAGCGCGTAGATGCGCGCGGCGGCGCCAGCCGGGTCGGCGTGGCCGGCGAGGCGCAGCGCCGTCTCGATATAGGCGCGGTATTTCGCCTGTTTGTCTGCGAATTTTTCGTCGAGGTAATAATCCCGGTTCGGCATGCCAAGACCCGACTGGCCGATATAAAGCGCATAGCGATCCGGCCGTTTGACGTCCGTGCTGATGAACGATGCGAACGGCGATTTTGCGCGAACGGACGGGTCAAAGAAAAATGCGCCAAGCGCGTCCGCTGAATTGATCGCATCGATCCGTGCAAAATCCTCCGCGAGCGGCGTGAGGCCCTTGGCATTGATGCCATCGACGTCGAGATAGGCCGCGTAAAAGTCGCTGACCTTTTGTTCGGCGGGGCCGCCTGCGGCGCGCGCTTTTGAAAGCTCGTCGACGATCTCTTTCAAGCGCTCTTCTGAGCGCTCGGCGAGCATGGTGAAGGAGCCATAGCTTGAATACTCGCCCGGCATCTCGAAGCTCTTCACCCAGGCGCCGTTCACGAATGAATAGAAATCGTCGCCTGGATCGACCGCCCCATCCTCAGATGACAAGTCGACCCCGAAGCTTCCAAGCTCGGGCGCGTCGGCATCCTTCTCCGGCGGGCCGCCAGCGCTCTCTTTTTTCCCGCTGCAGGAAATCAGGGCGAGGGCGGCAAGGCAGGATAGTAAGACTTTGTTCATATTCAGCTCCAGGAATCGTCAACGCTGATGCCGCTCGTAACCGGCTGCAGCCACTGCTGCAAGAAGGCGAGGCGTTAATAGGGTCTTTATGCATCAGAGCTAAATAGACCGTGGCGAAGCGATGGGGCAGAGGGATGCGCCGTAATTCAGCTTGGATGGCTTTTGCCCGGAATAGATCCGGCAACGTCGCGATGATGTTCGGGCTTCTGGTCATCCCGCTGTTGATCGGCGCAGGGATCGGTCTCGACATGGTGCGAGCCAATGAAGCGCGCGCCCGTCTCGCGGAAGCGGCTGACGCGGGCGTTCTCGCGGCCGCGAGAGCCCGGCTTCTCAATGATGCAATGACCGACGAGGCGGCGACCGAGCTCGCGCGTCGCCACTTCGAGGCGAATGCGAGGCTGCGCCCGGATACGCACCTCGACACTTTCGATTTCGTTTTTGACGAAGCCGCCGGCAAGTTCACGCTCGCCATCACCGGCACGGTGGATACGACGCTGCTCGCGGTTGCGGGCAGAAAGACCATGCCTCTGAATATCCTGTCTGAGGCCAAAGTTGCGCCGCCCCGGGTTCTCGAGGCGGTGCTCGTTCTTGACAATACGAATTCGATGAACGGCGCCAAAATGGATGCGCTGAAAGAGTCGGCGAGCGATCTCATCGATACGATCATGGCGGATACCGACAACACCGTGAAAGTCGGGATCGTGCCGTTTTCAACATATGTGAATGTCGGACTATCACACCGCAGCGACAGCTGGATTACTGTTCCGGCCGATCACTCTGAGACGAACTACATCTGCGGCAACGACTACCCGGACATCGTCTATTCCAACTGCCATGAGGTCACGGATACCTGCGTCAATGACGGCGTACCCTATTCGTGCACATGGGAGTCATGCGACGTCGATTACGGCACGCCCGTCGAGGTCTGTTCAAACCAGACGACGGATTACACCTGGAACGGTTGCGTCGGATCGCGAAATTATCCTTTGAACGTCAAGGATGAGGATTTTGCGACGAATCGCGTGCCGGGCCTTCTCAACGATTGGTGCACCGCTGAAGTGCTCCCTTTGACCGAGAACAAGGCGGCGGTCAAAAGCAAGATTTCAAGTCTTTACGTGCAGGGCGACACCTACATCCCGACGGGTCTCACCTGGGGGCTGCGGTTGATCTCAGCCGATGCGCCGTTTACCGAAGGCACTTCATACGCCGATCTCGAATCAGACGCCGGCGTGAAAGCGATCATCTTGATGACCGACGGCGCCAACACGCGTTCGCCGCAATACCCCGATCATTGGGGCGACAATGTCTCTCTCGCCAATACGCTGACGCTCGAGATCTGCGACGAAATCAAGAGCAAGAAGATCTTCATCCATACGATCGCCTTCGAGGTTACCGACAGCACGATCCAGAATCTGCTTAGAAACTGCGCCAGCGATCCCTCGGATTTCTATGACGCAGGCGATGAGGCCGAGCTTGCGGCCGCCTTCAACTCGATCGGCGACGATCTGCAGCGCTTGGCGCTCACCAGATAACCTCAGGCTTGAAGGCGCCCGGCGATTGCGCCTTGGCCGCTCAGTACTACTTTGCTTATTTTCAAATAGAGAGCGTTGTCGACGCTCATGTCGCTCGGAACCGGCGACAGCCGCCGACCCTTGAAGGCGCGGCGTTAAGAAGGTCTTTAAGCCTGCATGCTAAATGGAAGGTTGACGACGCGAAGGGGATGAGGGATGCGCCGTAATTTTGCATTGATGGATTTTGCCCGGAATCGATCCGGCAATGTCGCGATGATGTTCGGCCTTCTGGTCGTGCCGCTGCTGATCGGCGCTGGGATCGGCCTCGACATGGTGCGCGCCAATGAAGTGCGAGCCCGTCTTGCGGAAGGGGCTGACGCCGGCGTTCTCGCGGCTGCCCGCGCCCGACTCCTCGATGATTCAATGACCGACGAGGCGGCGACCGCGCTCGCGCGCCGCCACTTCGAGGCGAATGCGAAGCTCCGCCCGGATACGCACATCGACACATTCGAGTTCATTTTTGACAAGGTCGCCGGCAAGTTCACGATCGCCATCACCGGCACGGTGAAGACGACGCTGCTCGCGGTTGCGGGCAGAAAAACGATGCCGTTGAACATCACGTCTGAGGCCAAAGTTGCGCCACCCCGGGTTCTCGAGGCGGTGCTCGTCCTCGACAATACGAATTCGATGAACGGCGCCAAGATGACTGCGCTGAAAGCCTCGGCGACCGAACTCGTCGATACGATCATGGCGGATACAGATAACACCGTGAAAGTCGGGATCGTGCCGTTTTCAGCCTACGTCAATGTCGGCAAGTCGCGCCGCAGCGAGAGCTGGATGAATGTACCGACCGATTACTCTACGACGAAGTACGTCTGCGGCAACACCTATCCGGACATCACCTATTCCAACTGCCATGAGGTGACCTCGACCTGCACCAGCGACGGCGTATCCTATTCGTGCACATCGACAAAATGCGATATCAATTACGGCACGCCCGTCGTGGTCTGTTCAAACCAGACCTATACTTACACTTGGTACGGCTGCGCCGGATCGCGCAATTATCCGTTGAACGTCAAGGACGAGGATTTCGCGACGAACCCCGTGCCGGGCCTTCCCAATTATTCGTGCACCGCTGAAGTGCTGCCGCTGACAGTGAACAAAGCTGCGGTCAAAAGCAAAATTTCAAGTCTTTACGTGCAGGGCGACACCTATATCCCATCGGGGCTCACCTGGGGTCTGCGGTTGATCTCAGCCGACGCGCCGTTTACCGAAGGCACTTCATACGCCGATCTCGAATCAGACGCCGGCGTGAAAGCGATCATTTTGATGACCGACGGCGCCAACACGCGCTCGCCGACCTATCCCACCCATACGGGCTGGGATGCCTCTCTCGCCAATACTCTGACGACTGAGCTTTGCGACGAAATCAAGAGCAAGAAGATCTTCATCCACACGATCGCCTTCGAGGTCACCGACACGACGATCCAGAATCTTCTGAGAAACTGCGCCAGCGATCCCTCGGATTTCTATGACGCGGGGGATGAGGCCGAGCTTGCGGCCGCCTTCAACTCGATCGGCGACGATCTGCAGCGTCTCGCGCTCACCAGATAGCCTCAGGCTTGAAGGCGACGGGCGATTGCGCCATGGTCGCGCCGAAGCGACGAGGGTTAATTGGCGATGGATTTGAAGAAGGTGATCCGGACAATTCCGGACTACCCAAAACCCGGCATCATGTTTCGCGATGTGACAACGCTGCTCGCCGATGCGCGCGGGTTCAGGCGTGCGATCGACGAGCTCGTCCAGCCGCTCGCCGGCGCGAAAATCGACAAGGTCGCGGGGATTGAAGCGCGCGGGTTCATTCTCGGCGGCGCGATCGCGCATCAATTGTCCGTCGGCTTTATTCCGATCCGCAAGAAAGGAAAGCTTCCCTACAAAACGATCGGCGAGAAATACGAGCTTGAATACGGCGTCGATGAAGTTGAAATCCATATCGACGCGGTGAAACGCGGCGAGAAAATCCTCCTCATCGACGATCTGATCGCGACCGGCGGCACGGCGAGCGCGGCGATCAAGCTCCTCGAGCGCGCCGGCGGCGAGGTAGTTTTGTGCTCCTTCGTCATCGATCTCCCCGAGCTCGGCGGCGCGGAGAAGCTCCGGAAGATGGGCAAGGAAGTCGCAGCGTTAGTAGCGTTTGAAGGGCATTGAGGGGGCGCCCGGAAGCCGTCATCCCGGAAATCGGCGAAGCCGGTTATCCGGGATCTCTTAGGGTTCTGGGCGCGAAACATTACGGGATCCCGGCTCTTCGCGATGCTCAGCATCGCGCCGACCGGGATGACGTGAACAAAGACAGAAATCATTATGGGCGCCTTCATCCTCGGTCTCATTATTTTCTTCGGCTCGCACCTCTTCACGGCGCTCGCGCGAGGGGCGCGAGAGCGGTTGATCGCAAAGCTCGGCGCTGGCGCTTATAAGGGGCTATATTCGCTCGTATCGCTGGCGGGTTTTGCGCTGATCGTCATCGGCTGGCGCAGCGCCGACGCGAGCGTCATTTACGCCCCGCCGGCGTATTTAAAGCACGTCACGTACCTCCTCGTATTTCTCGCCCTTGTGCTGCTCGCGTCCGCCTATCTGCCGGCGGGAAAGATTGCAGCAGCCGCGAAGCATCCGATGCTGGCGGGCGTGAAGCTCTGGGCGTTCGGGCACCTCTTGTCGAACGGCGAGGTGCGCTCGCTGATGCTGTTCGGCGCCTTCCTCGCTTTCGCCGTCATCGACCGCATCGCCTTAAAGCGGCGCAACGGGCCGACGCGCCCGGCAGGGCCTGTCCGGAACGATATTCTCGCGATCGCGGTTGGGGGAGGGGCTTTCGCCGCGATCTATTTCTTCCTCCATCCCTATATCGCGGGCGTCGCGCTTCGGCCCTGATTACTCCGCAGGCGGATCATCAGGCGAAGGCGGCTGCCGGGTGAAATAGAGCGCGGACGTTTCATAGCCGAGCGCTTGCAACTTGCCGAGCGCTTCAAGGCGGGAGTCCTCCGATATCGCGGGCGTCCGCGACAAGATCCACAGATACCGCCCCGAGGGCTCGCCGACGATTGAGCGCGAATATTCGCCTGTGAGATCGATGATCCAGTAATCGCCCCAGAACGGCCCGAAGAAGCTGACCTCCAGTTTAGAGCGCGTCGCCGCGTCGACGACCCGGGCGCGCCCGCGCGCGGCGCGCGCCTTGCCGTCCGGCGCCCCCTCGCGGCAGGTGTTCAAGACCTCGATCAGGCCGTCCTCGCGCATTGAATAATCGGCGGTGACGCCCTCGCAGTTCTTTTCAAACCCGTTTTCAAGGCGCGCGATTTCGTACCAGCGGCCGAGATAGCGATCGAGATCGACGCTTGAAACCGTCTCCAGCGGCGCGGCGGAGTTCCTGTTAACCGGCGGCGAGGCGCAGGCGGAAACCGAAAGAATTGCCAAAACGGCGATCACAATTCGCATGGAACCCTCCTATTTAGCCGCTGCGCTGGTCAATTCCATTGTGCGGCGCCGCATTAGCCCTATATTACGCGGAGGCAGCAAGGGCGGTGCTCATGTCAGCGCAGACAGCAACGAGGCGGGTCAACACGGCGGATATCGCCGCGCGCAAAGGCGGCGAGCCGATCGTTTGCCTTACCGCCTATGACGCGCCGATGGCGGCGATCCTCGATGAACAGTGCGACATCCTGCTGGTCGGCGACAGCGTCGGCATGGTGGTGCACGGCCTGCCGTCGACCGTCGGCGTCACCATGGAAATGATGATCCTGCACGGCCAGGCGGTGATGCGCGGGTCGGAGCGCGCGCTGGTCGTCGTCGATATGCCGTTTGGAAGTTACGAAGCCTCGCCCGAGCAGGCGTTCGTGAATGCAACGCGGCTCTTGAAGGAAACCGGCGCGCAGGCGATCAAACTCGAAAGCGGACGCTATGCGGCCGACGCCATCAAGTTCCTCGTCCAGCGCGGCGTTCCGGTGATGGGCCATGTCGGCCTCCGCCCGCAGGCGATTAATGTCTACGGCGCCTTCAAGGCGCGCGGGCGCACGACAGCGGAGCGCGCGGAAATTCTCGCCGAAGCCGAAGCGACCGCCAATGCCGGCGCCTTTGCGATCGTCGTTGAAGGGGTCGCGGAAGATCTCGCGCGCGAAATCACCGAACGGGTCCGCGTCCCGACCATCGGCATCGGCGCCTCGTCCATTTGCGACGGCCAGATACTGGTCACGCAGGACATGCTCGGCCTCTTTGACTGGACCCCGAAATTCGTCAAGCGCTACGCAAGCCTTCGCGCCTCGATCAAGGACGCGGTCGATCAATATGCGAGCGAAGTCCGCCGCCGCTCCTTCCCGGAAGCCGCGCAAGTCTACCGCCTCGACCAGCCGTCACGCCCGGCCAAACCCGGCGCGTGAGGGTTTTGGGGAAGGGGCGAACCAACAATCCCCTCACCCGCATCGCCTCGCGATGCTGGCCTCTCCCGAGGGAGAGGCGGGGACAGGCCGCCGCTTTCTTTCTTCGCCTCTCCCTTGGGAGAGGCGAGCGCGCAGCGCGAGCGGGTGAGGGGGCCAATGCTGCGGCCCTTTCCCCGCCGTCGTTGCGCCTCCGG
>JBBTJH010000219.1:0-22065 GCA_038059555.1 Pseudomonadota bacterium
TCGACGATTTCCTGCTGGCATTTGCGCAGCATCGCCTGGGTCGCCGTGACGCTGTTGAAGGTGCGGCAGAAATGCCGCGCCTTTTTGTTCAGCCGGCGTTCCAACCGGTCGATGTCTTCCGGCTTCGACAAGTTGAGGTCGGCAATCGAGATGCTCGCGGAATAGGTTTTCCCTTGGCGCTCGAAACGCTTCGCGGCTGCGCATCGGTCATCCCGGAAAATGTCAGCGCGATGGCAAGGCCGGCTGCTGAAACGAGTAGTCTTTGGCTGGCGGCGTTCTTATTGTTAAACTCAAGCATGGTCTTCGTTTTCTCCTTTGGCTTTTCCGCTTCGTTCTTCTATTGGGAGCTCGGAAGCAGATGGCCGAGGGATGGCCGAAGCCGACGGGGAGAGTCCTGAAACGCATCTAAATTCGCTCTGGCGCGCCAAAATCTCGACCGGCGGCCGTCAGGCTGAAAAAAACTCTGCGATTTCACAGGGTTGATGCGTGAAGTTTTAACCACGTCGCAGCCCAAAAGTTCTGAGTAAATTATGAGTTCTCGTTTGATGACCGCGACTGACCAGTTTGACGCCGACGTTGAGAAGCCGGTTTACGTGACCGGGACATTCCGTCTCGACATGCGCGAGAACCGGCTGACGAATGAAGGCGTCGCAATTCAACTGACGGGCAAGCCCCTCGAGCTTTTAGAATTGCTGATGACCGGGTCACAGCGCCTGATCACCAAAGAGGAAATTTTCGAGCGTGTCTGGCAAAACCGGGCGATTTCAGAAGCAGTGTTAACGACAGCCATCCGGCAGATCCGCACAGCACTCGGCGATGACGCGCGCCGCCCCACCATGATCGAGACGGTGCACGGCAAAGGCTATCGGTTTTTGCCGCCTGTCACAGTTGCAACGTCCGCCTTGCCGCCTTCTCCTGCACCCTCGGCTCCTGCACCCGCTGCAGCTCCTGCGAAGCGGCGTGGCCGCCACAAAATGACTCTGACCGCCCTCGCGGCGGCGGCTGTTGTCGCTTTATTGCTGAACGCAGCCATCTGGGGCCGTCAAGCTGCGGGGAGCGTAAGTGTCCCCGGCAAATCCATCGCTGTGATGCCCTTCGCCGATCTTAGCCCAGAGGCTGACGCCGCCTGGTTCGCGGAAGGTCTCTCAGAGGAAATCGTCTCGTCGCTTTCCAAATCGCCGGACATTATGATCGCCTCCCAACGTTTGACGGAACTGGCGACGAAGGACACTGCCGCTTCTGGAACGCTAGAGAGCCGCCTCGGCGTCGCCAATATCCTTGAAGGATCAGTCAGACGAACTGGCGGACGCGTCAGGGTTACTGCGCGATTGTATCGGATCCGCGACGGCTTTCAGCTGTGGACCCAGTCTTATGATCGCGCGGAGAATGACGTCATCAGCATTCAGGAAGGAATAGCTTTCGACATCGCCCGCGCGCTCGACACTGTTCTCGACCCCGAGAAATTGGCGGCGATGGTCAAAGCGGGGACATCCTCGCCGGCCGCGTATGACGCGTATCTTCAGGGTATCGCGTTCGGCAAACGAAGTCTTCTTGGGGGCGATATCGAGGATTCTCGCCGTTCGTCTGCGGCTTATGAGCTTGCACGCAAGATCGATCCGTCGTTTTCCGAAGCGCATTGGCTCGCCGCTCAATCCTGGTTTGCGAATGAAACCCGCATAGACTCAAACGTCTTTGGCGAGAAATTCACCCGCGAACAGCGGCTCGCGGCCTATGAAGAACGGATAGATGCGGCGATTGCAACGGCGAAGCATGAGACTGACGCTCTAAAATATCGATCATCCAAAGCATCCATGCGGCTGCAGTTAAAACCGGCGCATGAATTGATGCTGAAATATTTGCAAGCGCGCCCGCGCGATCTCGATGCGTGGGAACAATTGGCGACCCTTGCGGCCTATGCGGGGGATCGCGGTTCCGTGGCGCACGCTGCAGAACGCATCCACACTTTATCCATGGAGAGCGGCTGGCCTTGGTCTCGCGCCGTCACTATTTCTGTGATGGCGATGAAACCGGATCTCGCGGCGAGGCGCGCCCGCGAACAGCTTAAGGTGAGCCCGGACAACGCGACGCTCAACTATCAGGCGCAACGCGCGTTTCTCTGGTCCGGCGCAATTGATGAAGCTCGAAAGTCGCTCGACTATGTCCGTTCATCGACGATGGAGGAAGAAAACAAACTCCTCGCCGAGATGCGGCAGGCCTGCGCCGAAGGCAAAACTTCCGACGCCGCGGCTCTGGGAGCGAAAATTGAGAAAATAGGTGAGATCGCTACTCGCTGGCAGGCCAATCAACTGCTCGGGGATTATGCGGCCGCGACAAAACTCCTCACGCCCTTTGACACCGCCGAAGGCCTTCCCACCCTGATCCAGTTCATGTTCCAGCCGACATTCGACGCGAGAGAGTTTCCGGAACTTATGAAAAGGCTCGAAACCGAAGGGGTCCGACCGGTGCGCCCGGTCGCGATGCCGATGGCCTGTGCGGCTGCGTCGCCCAAATAGTCAGCTGTTAAATCGGCGCCGTCGCGCCATCGAGCGCATGGCGATAAAGACGCCAGGTGGTGTGGCCGATAACAGGCAACAGTACCAGTAGGCCGATCAGCGCCGTCGCAACTGAAACTGCAACCGAAAGTCCAATCAGGAAACACCATAAGAGCATCGGCGCCGGATTTTCCCGCACGAGACGAACGCTGGTCGTCATGGCGGTGATGAAGTCGATATCGCGGTCGAACAACATCGGGAAGGAAATCACGCTGATCGAGAAAACGAAAACCGCGATCAGCGCTCCGGCAGCATTGCCGGCGACAAGGAAAACGGCGCCGGATGGCGATGAGATCAGGTTAACAAAAAAATCCGGGGTGAACCCTTTAACGCCGACGAATCCGAAAAAAATGAAGGCGGCGATGTCCATCCAGATGACGAGAGCAAATCCGGTGACGAGCGACATCCATCGAAGGTCGCCGCGCGCCGCTTTCGCGATCCGCCGCACGATAGAGCCAAATGAGAGCGGCTCGCCGCGATCGAGGAGATCGCTGACCGCGTAAAAAGCGATCGCGCCGAAGGGCGCAACAAGGGCGAAGCCCATCGCCAACGGATAGGCGAGAAAGGGAAGATGAAATTTGACGAGGAGGGCGATGAGCAACCAGCCGCCCGCTGCAAACGCCCCCCCGAATAAAAGGTCGAAGGGGGCAGCCTTGGCGAAATCGCCAAAGCCACCCGCGATAATCGACTTGAGGTCACCAAAACCGACCCTCTTTAGCTGCAGGCTCGCCTTGGCAGTCGTCATCTTGGTCTCCTCCCGAACGGCCAATCTATGGGCTGGCCCCGCCGCCGGCTTGATCAGAATCAACTAGCCCGGCGTTTGAAGGCGGCCGGCCCGTCGCCGAGTATCGAAGGACGGCGGCTCCCTCATGCGACTATCCACGCGATTCGCCGATTTTGACCCCTGGCGGGAAGGCTTTTGCCGTTTGAGGCGACTCCTTGCTAAAGAGGGCCCGCAATCACCAAAGACCCACTCATGAAATTCTTTATCGACACCGCCGAAGTCGCTGATATCAAAGCTCTTATTCCTACGGGGCTAGTCGATGGCGTGACCACCAATCCAAGCCTCGTCGCCAAATCGGGGCGCGACTTTCGAGATATGATCGCCGAAGTCTGCGCGCTCCAGCCTGGCCCAGTCAGCGCCGAAGTGACGGCGCTCGAAACCAATCAGATGATCGCTGAGGGAAAGAGTCTGGCGAAAATCGCCAGCAACGTCGTCGTCAAACTGCCGCTGACCTTGAAGGGGATCGCGGCCTGCAAGGCGCTGACGGGCGAGGGGATCAAAACCAATGTGACGCTGTGCTTTTCCGCCAATCAGGCTCTGATCGCGGCGAAGGCGGGCGCGAGTTACGTCTCGCCGTTCATCGGCCGTCTCGACGACATCGGCGAGGATGGCATGCAGCTCATTCGCGACATTCGCGTCATCTATGACAATTACGGTTTCAGAACTGAAATCCTCGCCGCCTCGATCCGCTCGCCGCAACACATGCGGGAATCGGCGCTCGCCGGCGCCGATGTCGCAACGGCGCCGCCATCGGTCATCAAGGCGCTCGCCAATCACCCGCTGACGGACAAGGGCCTTGAGGCGTTTCTCGCCGACTGGGCCAAAACCGGCCAGAAAATCCTTTGACCGCGCCGCCGGACAGCAACGACGCGAGCGCGCCTTGCGACGACGATCAGACAGGCGCGTCGT
This sequence comes from Pseudomonadota bacterium, assembly GCA_038059555.1. Classification (GTDB taxonomy): domain Bacteria; phylum Pseudomonadota; class Alphaproteobacteria; order Caulobacterales; family Parvularculaceae; genus Amphiplicatus. The sequence continues at coordinate 4,246 of JBBTJH010000219.1, forward strand.
GTCCGCCTTTGGTTTACGCTTTCGGGATCGCGAATTCGACAGGCGTTGCGCTCGACTGGGACGAGGTCAAATCCGGCGCCCGCGACAGCGAATTCGAATGGGTGTGGATACATCTTAATGTCAATTCGCCCGACGCCGTAAAATGGGCGCGCACGCAAACCTATATTCCGCAAGGGGCGGTCGATGCGCTCTTTGCCGCCGAAACACGCCCGCGCATGACGCAGTTCGACACTGGTCTCGCCGTCTATCTTCGGGGCGTCAATCACAACCCAGGCGCCGAACCTGAAGACATGGTATCGCTCAGAATCTGGGCGGACCCCAAGCGGGTCATCACGGCGCGCCGCCGTGTCGTCAAGGCGATCGCGGACGTTCGGGAAATTATAGAAAAGCCGACGAGCGGTCCGAAAAACCCCGGTGAATTCGTCGCCCTGCTCGCCTCCAAAATCACCAAGGCGATCGAGCCCTATGTCGACGAAGTCGCCGACGCGATCGACGAACTGGAAGACATAGTGCTCGAAAATTCGGAGAGAAGCGTCAGAGCGCGGCTGGCCGAGGCGAGGCGGACTGCCGTTTATCTTCGTCGATATATCTCGCCGCAGCGCGACGCCATCAATGCGCTCTCGCTCAGCGACGTCACATTGTTCGACCCTCGCTCGCGCATCTCTTTGCGCGAAACATCGGACGCCGTCACCCGCATGACGGAAGAAATCGACGCCGCGCGCGAGCGCGCCATGATCCTCCACGAACAGATCATGGATCAGCGTTCCGAAGAGATGAACCGCAACATGCTGATCTTGTCGACGGCGACAGTCGTTTTTCTCCCCCTTCATTTCCTGGTCGGTCTCCTTGGGATCAATGTCGGGGGAATACCAGGCGCTGACGACCCGCTCGCTTTCTGGGTCGTGCTCGGCATTTCGCTGACGATTGGCACCGCCCTGATCGGTTTCTTCAAGGCGCGAGGTTGGCTGTGAGGCTTTTGTTCGCTGTTATCGCGCTGGCCGCCATTTTGGTTGGCGGGGCGTCCGCGCAGACCAGCGATGAGATGGCTGTAGAGGCGGAAATTGCAGCGGCGGCGCGTCAGCTCGACGCCTTTACCTATGATTTGCGCGATGACGGCGTCGACGCCCCGGCGCAGTTTGAAAGCGATGTTCGCTCGCTGATCGCCTCATCCCGCAAGAGGCTGGAGCCTGTTGAAGCGTCGCTGAAACGCTCTGAAGAGCGCCTTGCTCTTCTGGGGCCGGCGCCGAAGACCGGCGAGCCCGCCGAGGCGGCGCCCGTCGCCAGCGATCGTGCGGCGATCAACGCGCAAATCAGTTATGTGCGCGGCCAGCGAACGCGGATCATCGCGAATATCGACGCCGCGACAGCGCTGCTCGACGAATATTCGGCGCAGCGTCTCGGCGCGCGCTACAAGCGTCTCACCCGGCGAGGGCCCCCGCTGTTTTCTTTCGCCCTGTGGGACGCGGCCGCCGTTCAGGCTGGCGAACTCACCCGGACAGCCGCGACGCATTTTGCCGAATGGCGCACGACGCAAAGCGAGCGCAGAGACGGGCTGGTTTCCATCGGCGGAATGATCGCGGCCGTCGCTGCGACCCTCTTAATGCTGGGGCCGGTGAGCTTGTGGTTGAGGCGCGCTTTCTCCGCACGCATCGAGGCTTTCGCTCCGACGCCGGCCAGGCGGGTCGCAGTCGCCGGCGTCAAAATGCTGACGCGTCTTATTCCCGGAATTGCCGGCGGGTTGTTGGTGATAGAGACAGCGAAGACATTGGGGCTCCTCGGCCAGTCTGACCTTCCGGTTGTCGAAGCGATCTGGAAAGCGCTTATCGGTTATCTGATCATCGACGGCTACGCGCGCGGCTTCCTTGCTCCTATGGCTCCCGCATGGCGGTTGACGGCGGCTGAGTTGGCGAGAGCGCGGCGCGCGTTTTCTTGCCTATTGTGGATCGTGATTGTTGTCGGCGTGAAGACCGTCTTCAATGCAATGTTGCCGGAGCCGGCGCAAGCGCTGCGCGCCGTCGCAAATGGCGCAGCGGCGATGATGGTCGGCGCGCTCGTGTTCGCGTTCTGCCGTAGATCGGTTTGGGTTGGGGCGGCGCAAGCCGCGCAAGGGGATACCGCCGCAACACCGCCATCCGTCCCTGATCAGGGGCCGTGGGGTTTTATCCGGTTTGCGGGGCGTCTCGTTTCGTTCGTCCTGCTGGCGGCGCCGCTCGCTGGTTTTGTCGCGCTCGCCGATTTCTTATCGACGCGCCTTTATTACCTGATCTTGCTGTTGACCCTCACCTGGTTCGTGCGCGCCGCACTGAAGGAATTGGCGTCTTGGGGGGATCAGCGCTTGCGGGCGACAAGAACCAACAGCGCCGCTGATGAAAAGCAGTCGTTCCAATTCTGGATCGGCGCGGGGATAGATCTCCTCTTGCTGCTGATTTTGACGCCGTTGCTGTTCGTTCTGGCAGGCGTGAATTCGGGCATCGTTAGCGATTATATTCAGCGTGCGTTTATCGGCTTCCAGATCGGCGAATTCACGATTTCTCTTGTCGACATATTGATGTCGATTGGAGCCTTTGTCGGCATTCTGGCGTTCACGCGGCTCTTCCAAAGCGCGATGCAGCGCGGGCCGTTCGCCCATTCCCGCATTGATCCCGGCATCCAGAACTCGCTGACGACCCTATTTGGCTATATCGGGCTTGTCCTTGCCGCGGTGGTCAGCCTTGGGTTGCTTGGCGTCGATCTTTCAAACCTTGCGCTGATCGCCGGCGCGCTGTCGGTCGGGATCGGCTTTGGGCTTCAGTCGATCGTCAATAATTTCGTCTCCGGCATCATCTTGCTTTTTGAGCGGCCCGTGAAAGCCGGCGATTGGATCGTCACCCCTTCGGGAGAAGGCATTGTCGAAAAGATCAGCGTCCGTTCGACAGTGCTCGAAACCTTTGATCGCGCTTCCGTCATCATTCCGAATTCGGAACTGATCGCTTCCTCGGTCACCAACTGGACGCACACCAGCGCGCTCGGCCGCATACGCGTCGCGGTCGGCGTTGCCTATAACAGCGACCCCGAGCAGGTCCGCGAGGTGTTGCTCAGGTGCGCGAACGCTCACCCGCAGATCGTGCGATATCCGGAGGCGTTTGTCGTCTGGAGTGACTTTGGCGCGTCGTCGCTCGATTTCGAAGTGAGGGCGTTCATCAGCGATATCGCCAAGGGCATGCAGGTTAAAACCGACCTTCGCTTTGCGATTTTCAAGGCATTCAAGGAAGCGGGAATTGAATTTCCGTTTCCAGCGCAGGATGTTTTCATCCGGTCGTTTCCGAGCGATCCGGACCAACTGCCGACGCCAGCGCAGCAACCTTCGAGGAAGCGCGCCGCGCCGCCGCATGAACAGGACGAAATCGACGCGCCGGATGAGTGAGAAGGAGATGCGCCATGCTGGAGCTGAGACCGAATTGCGAATGCTGCGATAAAGATCTAAGGCCGACAGATGATGCGCGCATTTGCACGTTTGAATGCACGTTTTGTTCGGCCTGCGCTGAGGACATCCTGAATGGCGTCTGCCCTAATTGCGGAGGCAATCTCGTACAGCGCCCCGTGCGGCCGCAAGTGATGCTCATAAAATACCCGGCATCGACAAAACGCGTCTTCAAGGAAGGCGGGTGCGCGGCATGAGATATGTTTTTGAACCGCCCCCGCTTGCGTCAGCCGCCGTGCTGGGGGGCGGCGAATTTCCGATCAGGCGGATATTTTGCATCGGAAAGAATTACGCCGACCACGTGAAGGAAATGGGCGGCGACCCGAAATCCGATCCGCCGGTTTTTTTTACAAAACCCGCCGACGCCATCGTTGGCACCGGGACCGTCATTCCTTATCCGCAAGGGACGTCGAATTTTCATTACGAAGGCGAACTGGTCATCGCGCTGAAAGCGGGCGGTCGCGATCTGAACACGCGCGAAGAGGCGAGCGCCCTGATTTTCGGTCACGCGTGCGGATGCGACCTGACACGCCGGGATTTGCAGGCGGCGGCGAAGAAAGCGGGCGGTCCCTGGGACGCGGCGAAAGGGTTCGACAATTCGGCCGTCGTCGGCCTCGTTGCGCGCATCGAGGATTTTCCGCCTGACTTATTTGACGATGCGCGCATCAGCCTTATGGTTAACGGCGCCGAAAAACAGAACGCCCCGCTTAAAAGCATGATCTGGTCAGCGCCGGAAATCATCATTGCGCTCTCGCGCCTCTTTGAATTGAAGGCCGGCGATCTCATATACACAGGAACGCCCGAAGGCGTAGGTCCTCTCAATCGGGGGGACCGGGTGGAGGTTTCGGTCGGTCCGTTGCCGCCGCTCGAATTTCTGATCGATTAAAAGGGTGGGCAGATGACAGAACAGGAAATTGCGATTTTCGAGGAAACGCAGAAGTTCTCGCCGCGTGTTCAGGCAGTACTCCTCGCTTCAATCGGTCTCGCCGGGCTCGGCGCTTATCTCGCGACGCGCGAAGCGCCGGGGGCGCAGATCGGCATTTTCGCGTTAGTCGCGGCAATGGCGCTCGTTGTCGTCATGTTCACCATGATGAAGCTCACGACGACGGTCTCCGGCCAGGGGCTTCGCGTCAAAGGGATGTGGTTCATCAACCGCATGATCCGCTTCGAGGACATCGAAAGCGCCGCCATGCGCCAGTATAAGCCCATTATGGAATATGGCGGGTGGGGGTATCGCATCGGACCGTCTGGGACCGCGTATAACGCCCAAGGCAATGAAGGCGTGCAACTGACGCTGAAAGACGCCAAACGCGTATTGATCGGATCGCAGCGCGCGACGGAACTTGCATCTCTCGTAACGGCGAGGCTTCGAAAGTAGGCCGATGACGAATTTCGACAAGCGATCCTGTTATCGCGAGGTTGCCGCCGAGATAGCGGCGGTGCTCGAAGGCGAGACCAACCTTGTCGCGCGGTTGGCGACGGTCTCAAACCTTCTCCACCACGCGTTCGATCATTATTTCTGGACCGGCTTTTATATCGTCGATCCTGAAAAGCCGCACGAGCTTGTCATCGGCCCTTATCAGGGAACGCTCGGCTGTCTGCGCATCCCTTACGATCGAGGTGTCTGCGGCGCTTGCGCCGTGCAACGCGAGACAATCATCGTCGATGACGTTCACGAGTTCCCGGGGCACATCGCCTGCGACAACCGCTCTGAATCAGAAATCGTCGTCCCCGTCTTTGACCGATCCGGACGATTGTTCGCGGTGTTTGATGTCGATAGCGACCGCAAGGCCCAGTTTGACGCGGATGACCGGGAAGGCCTTGAGGCGATCTTGAAAGCCTCGTTCTCAGCGTAGGTCGCCGAGGCGTTTTCACACGCACTGATCGATCAAAGCCGATCGTGGAACTACCGCGCTCGGCCTTATGAGCGCGCCCGGCGCGATGACCGCGTTGGCGCCGATGCGAGCGCCATCGCCGACAAGAGCGCCGAATTTCTCGACGCCGGTGTCGATGACGCCGCCCTCAAACGCGATGCGGATGCGCTTGTCATCGCGTTCATTTCTGTAATTGGCGATGACGGCGCCTGCCTCGATATTCGCGCCGGCGCCGATGATCGAATCGCCGACGAAAGAGAGATGCGCAATCTTTGAGCCGATGAGCATGAAACACGACTTCACTTCACAAGATGGGCCGATGATGCAGTCTTCGTCGAGGAAAACGCCGCCGCGCAGTTAGGCGCCGGCGGCGACAAAACAGTTCGGACCGATAATCGCCGGGGGCTTAATGACTGCGGCGTTTTCGACAGTCGCCGTGCGGTGAATGGCAACGCCATCAAGCACCCGGTGGTAGCCCGCCAGCTCGCCAAGCTCGTTGCGAACTATGTCCTCGGCTCTTGATGTGATGTGCCAAGGCGCGCTGTCGAGATGCCCCGACAACGGACCATCCGCCGCAGAAGGCACCCAAACCCTGAGATTGATCGGGGACGTCAACCTCTAATCGTCGTCGCCGAGGCGTTCTTCACGGGTGGATTGTCGCAGCGCCGCTTTTGCGTGCTCGATGACTCGGCGTACATCTATCGGGTCATCGACATTAGGGAGCGTGATCACGCCGACGCCGGTGCCGCGCAGGACCAGGCTGCCGTAGCCGAATAACCGGCCCCAGACGGATTGCTTCAATGTGATCTCTTCAATCTTGTTGAGCGAGACCTCTTGCGTCGCGCGGGAGATGAGACCTGTCTTGTAAACGAAGCGATAGGTCGTGACGACAATCTCGGTCGTCCACAATGTGATGAGATGGTTGAGCAGGATGAGCAGTCCGGTCACGAAACCGGCGCCCACGAACCACCAGCCGATGAGCAGTTCGTCAAACGGCACCTGCGGACCGAAGGTTCCGAAATTCAACAGCGTGTACATGACGACCGGCGCGGAGCCGAGCGCGAACCACAGCACCGGGAAGAAGCTGAAAGTCCAGTTGAAATGGACCCGGTAGACGATTTCCTCGCCCGGAGCCAAAGTCTTTTCGACGTAACCGGCCATCTGATGAACTAACCCCGCTTCGCCATTGGCGCCCCGCCGCCCGGCTGATCCCTTACTATATAGAGACCTTGGCCGAACAGGAAAGCCGCTCCCGGCGTTGAATCCGCGAAAGACGCGCGATATGACCCGCGGCTGTTTCATTGAAGACGCAATCTGCAACCGGAAAGAGCGCCCGGCGGGCGAAAAATATGGCCAAACATCAATATATCTATTTCATGCAGGGCCTGACCAAAGCCTATACGGGCGGCAAAAAGGTCTTGGAAAACATATATTTGCAGTTTTATCCTGACGCCAAAATCGGGGTCGTCGGAGTCAACGGATCGGGAAAATCGACGCTTTTGAAGATCATGGCGGGTCTCGACAAGGAATTTTCCGGCGACGCCTATCCGGCCGATGGCGCAACCGTCGGCTTCCTCCAGCAGGAGCCTCAGCTCGATAGCTCCAAGACCGTATTCGAGAACGTGCTTGAGGGGCTCGGCTCGATCAAAGCCAAAATCGACGATTTCAACGCGGTCTCGGCCCAGATGGCCGACGATTACACCGACGAACTGATGGAGAAAATGTCGAAGCTCCAGGAGGAGATCGACGCCGCCGACGGATGGGACATCGACAGCAAGATCGAGATGGCGATGGAAGCGCTGCGCTGCCCGCCCGGCGACTGGAAGGTCGACAATCTCTCCGGCGGAGAAAAACGGCGTGTCGCCCTTGCACGGTTGTTGCTTTCCAAACCGGATCTGCTTCTCCTCGACGAGCCTACAAACCATCTCGATGCGGAAAGCGTCGCGTGGCTCGAAAAGCACCTGCGTGAGTATCCGGGCGCCGTCATCATCGTCACCCACGACCGCTACTTCCTCGACAATGTCACGGGCTGGGTTCTTGAGCTCGATCGCGGGCGCGGCATCCCGCATGAAGGCAATTATTCCTCATGGCTCGAAGCGAAGAGACAACGCCTCGCCCAGGAAGATCGCGAAGAACAAAACCGCAAGATGACGCTCGACCGCGAAGCCGAATGGATCAGCCAGAGCCCGAAGGCCCGGCAGGCGAAATCGAAAGCGCGCATCAATTCCTATGAGGAATTATTGTCGCGCGCCGGGAAGGAAGAAATCAATTTCGCGCAGATCCAGATCCCGCCGGGACCGCGCCTTGGCGGCGTCGTCATCGAGGCGGAAAATCTCAAGAAAGCCTTTGGCGACAAGCTTCTTATTGACGGGCTCTCCTTCAAACTGCCGCCCGGCGGCATTGTTGGCGTTATCGGCCCGAACGGCGCCGGCAAGACGACCTTATTCCGCATGCTGACCGGCAAAGAGCAGCCCGACGACGGCGGCCTCCGGATCGGCGAGACGGTCAAAATGGGCTATGTCGACCAGAGCCGCGACGATCTTTCGCCGAATAAAAATGTCTGGGAGGAAATCTCCGGCGGGCTCGATGTCGTCAAGCTCGGCAATCGCGAAATGTCATCGCGGGCCTATGTCGGCTGGTTCAATTTCAAGGGCGGCGATCAACAGAAAAAAGTCGGCAATCTCTCAGGCGGCGAGCGAAACCGCGTTCAGCTCGCGAAAATGCTGACGGAAGGCGCCAATCTGTTGTTGCTGGACGAGCCGACCAACGATCTCGACGTCGATACGTTACGCGAACTTGAGCGCGCGCTCGAAGATTTTGCCGGCTGCGCCGTCATCATCAGCCACGACCGCTGGTTCCTCGACCGCATCGCAACGCATATTCTCGCCTTCGAAGGCGACAGCCACGTCGAATGGTTCGAGGGAAATTTCGCCGCTTATACCGAGGACAAGAAACGCCGCCTCGGCGCCGACGCGGACATTCCGCACCGGATCAAATACAAGCCGCTGACGAGGTAGATCGTTGGACGCGCTGTCGGCATTCGGACTGGCCGCCGTCACGCTGATGCTGATTTCGTATGCGCTGGAAGATCGCGCGCGTGCGTGGACGTTGGTCTTCGCCGGCGCCTGCGCTCTAGGGTCGCTCTACGGGTTTTTGCAAGGCGCGTGGCCGTTCGGGATCGTAGAGACGATCTGGTCCGGCGTCGCTTTCAGGAAATGGCTGAAGCGGCGAGGCTGAGGGAATTATCTTACCGGGGCAAAAAAATCAGGGGCCTTTCGGCCCCTGATTCTTGCTCCATCCAGATTTCAGCGCGGATCAGGGTTGCGCTGCTTGAACGGCGGCATAGGCGTTGACCATGCCGGCGCCGAAGATCACCTGCGGGCCGATCGGCTGCGCGGTGCTAGTGAGGATATCGCGAACCTCAAGTTCAGTGAGGTTCGGATTGGCCGAGCGGACGAGAGCCGCGACGCCGGCGACCGTCGGACCCGAGAATGAGGTGCCGCTGATCAGCCAGTATTCAACCGTGTTCCGGCGAATGCCGAGAGTTGCTGTTGTTGGGCCTCCAGCGACATCGGCTGCGAGGGCGGCGCCGTCAGCTTGAGAAATCGAGACTGACGGACCGGATGGGAAATAGACGCCCAGCGTGCCGAAGAAATTGCCGACTGCGTTGTTGGAAACGATGGTCGCGACCGCGCCCGCCGCTTCGGCATTCTGCACCTTGATGGCAAATGAGCAGGAGCCCCGTTGCATCAGAGCGATTTTGCCGGTGAGCGAGTTCGCCGCCAGCGGAGTGCAGGCGAGGCCCGCATTCGCGACCGCCGTATTCGCGACGGTCGTGAGAGGCGAGTTCGTCATCTCATTCGCCACGAAGCTGACCGCGTTTGGCGTCAGCTCATCGACGAACCCTTCAGTCACGCAACCTGTACACGTTGCGGTCGGGTTGTTGACGCCCGGACCCGTAATATCGACCCAGCCGCCCGTATTCGTGAACGACGCCGCTGTGTCATTCGGATTGGTGGCGCCGACCGCAAGCACCTGTCCATATCCCGACGGGAAGTGGATCTTTTGGCTTGCGTCATTGCCGGCCGAAGCGACGAGGACGATGTCAGCTTGCGCAGCCGCCTGAATGGCTGACGCTTCAAAGTTTTTGCCGGAGCCGCCGCCAAAGCTCATATTGATGACGTCAACGCCATCAGCCGTCGCTTGCGCAATACCGCCGATGATCGCTGAAAGCGGGCAAGTGCCATCGCAGACGCGATAGGGGCGGATTTTTGCGTTCGGCGCATTGCCGACGAGACCGACGCCATTCGCCGCAGAGGCGATAACGCTGGCGACGCTGGTTCCATGGCCGTTGAACGTGTCATCGGCCGCGCAATCGTCGAGGGTGAGGAAGTCGCGAACGACCCCGGAGCCGCAATCATAGACGATATTCACCTGGAGGTCGGGATGATCATAATCGATGCCCGTGTCGAGGACGCCGACAGTGACCCCTTCGCCGGTAATCGCGCCTGGCGCGAGGACGGGCGAGGCTATGCCGTTATCCGCAACGCCGTTGTTTGGCGCGATGCTCCAGACGGCATCCGACTGAGCGCGGTCACGATCCCATCCGACAAACTCTGCGAACCCGCCCGGCCCGGGAAATCCTGCGGGGATCGCCGACGGAGTTGCGTACTCCGGAATGGCGCCGTCTTCGTACGGCGTGCTCTCTTCAGTGAGCGTCGTGGTTGTCGGGGGAGAGCTTGATGATGGCGCAATCGACGAGGAAGTGCTTACGCTTTTGACGGTTGGGGCGCTTTGAACCGAGGCCGCAGGCGCACTTTCAGTCTCAGACTGGAGTAGTCTCAATTGCCGCGACGAGACGGTGTCTTCCCTCACATAATTTTGACGATCCGTGCGATCACTCATCGTCAGAAAGATGTCGCTTTCAATTGTTTTGGTCAGACCGCTCTGCCGGAGCGTTTTGGCCCCCGCGTCGGTGAGATCGACCGCCACGCCGTTGAACAGCGATGAATAGTCATAAACGATGCGGCCGCCTTGAGCCGCGACGAGATTGGAGATCGCTTGCTTGTTGCCGGGATTATATTCGACAAGAAAACGCGACTGACCGGCCGCGACCGGCGGTCCGACGGTTTTCTTTGGCGCCGCGAGCACTGGCGTCGCCGCCATGGCGATGACGCCAATTGCAAGCGCGAGTTTGGAAGCGCGCCTGAATTCCTGTTTCAATTTTTTCATGCTGAGCCCTTCTCTTTCTTTGCGGGTATCCAGACCGAGTCCTTTGACGATGTATCCCCCAACCCAAATTCGAAGGCGGCAACAGGTACTTCGCGCACATGGTCCATCATTGAGACTAGACAAGAAGTTGCGCAGGCTCAAGGCTCTGGTTTGGCGGGTCGTATCGCAAATTTCCCTATAGGGTTGTGCAGTTATTTTTCACGGGCGCTGCAGCGTGAAAATCAACGCTTGATTGACGGCGCGGAACAAACCACTGAAACTTCACGGTGTAATTAAGGAAACAAATCCATGCGCCTCGCCGTCTCGATATTGTTCGCAGTTGCAGCATCGCCCGCAACCGCCGCACCAATCTACATTACCGCCTCAGCGATGATTGATCCCACGACAGGGAAGTCTGTCGGGCATCCCGCGATTGTCATTGATGACGGTAAGATCATTGCCGTCGGTTCCGCGTTGACGATGAAACCGCCGGCCGGGGCTGAAATAATCGATCTCGGCGAGAAGATGATCTTACCCGGCCTCATCGACATGCACACGCATCTGATCGGCGACGCCGCGCTCGGCGGCTATAACGGCATCGGGGAAACGCGTGAAGCGGCGGCGATCTGGGGTGTTGTGAACGCCAAGAAAACGCTGGACGCTGGGTTCACGACGGTGCGCAATGTCGGCGCAGGCGATTTCGCCGATGTTGCTCTGCGCGATGCGATCAATTCAGGCCTCGTTACTGGCCCGCGGATGTTTGTGTCCGGCCCGTCGATCAGCATCATCGGCGGACATTGTGCAGACAACAATCTCCTGCCGAACGACTTTCACATGCTGGGGGAGGGCGTCGCATCGGGTCCATGGGAGATGCGCGCCAAGGTTCGCACGAACATCAAATACGGCGCCGATCTTATCAAGACCTGTTCGACCGGCGGCGTCTTTTCCAAAGGCACGATTCCCGGCGCTGAACAGAACACTATCGAGGAAATATCGGCGATCGTCGCCGAAGCGCATCAGCGCGGCCTCAAAGTCGCGAGCCACGCACATGGAACGGCCGGCATCAAAAACGCCATCAAGGCCGGCGTGGATACGATCGAACACGCGAGCTATCTCGACAAGGAAGCGATCAACATGGCGAAATCGAAAGGGGTCTATCTCGCCATGGACATCTACAATACCGAATACACGCAAACTGAAGGACGCGCCAACGGCGTCCTCGAAGAGTCTCTCCGTAAGGACGCTGAAATCGCTGAGATCCAGCGCGAGAGTTTCCGTGAGGCGGTGAAAGCCGGCGCTAAAGTTATCTACGGCACCGACAGCGGCGTCTATCCGCATGGAGACAACGCCAAACAGTTCGCCTGGATGGTGAAATACGGCATGACGCCGGCGCAGGCGATCCGCTCCGCGACGAGCCTTGCGGCTGAAGCGCTCGGCAAGGAAAAGTCGCTCGGGCAGATAAAGCCGGGTTACGCCGCCGACATCATCGCGGTTGACGGCGACCCGCTCTCCGACGTCACCGTGCTTGAAAAAGTCGGGTTCGTGATGAAGGACGGCGTCGTCTACAAGAGCGAATAGAACGCGGACCCAAAAAGGCAAGCAAATGGCGGAACACGCGGCTTTCACGAATGACGCAGTGATATTCGGAATTCTCGCGGCCATGCTCGGCGCGGTGTTCTGGACTTCAGCGTCCGCCCATCCGGCGTGGCGGCGGTTCTACTCGATTTTCCCGCCTTTGCTGCTTTGTTATTTTCTTCCGTCCCTGCTGAACGCTTTCGGTCTGATCGACCCGGAGGCGTCGCAGCTTTATTTTGTCGCCTCGCGCTATTTGTTGCCGGCGGCGCTCGTCATTCTGACGATGGCGGCGGACATTCCTTCAGTAATGCGACTTGGCCCAAAAGCGATCGTGATGTTCCTCACCGGAACCGTCGGCGTCATTATCGGCGGTCCGCTGGCGCTGCTGGCGGCTAGCGCGGTTGCGCCAGATCTTGTCGGAGTGACGGGGCCCGATGCGGTGTGGCGCGGCATGTCAACTGTCGCCGGTAGCTGGATTGGCGGCGCGGCAAACCAGACGGCGATGCGCGAGATTTTTGAGGTCGGCCCCGAGACTTTCTCAATTTGGGTCGCCGTCGATATCATCGTCGCCAATATCTGGATGGCGATTTTACTTGCTATGGCCGCCAACCAATCCGCCGTCGATCGCTGGCTTAAAGCCGATGTTTCCGCTCTTGAAGAGGTGAAAGCGAGAGCGGAAGCCTACGAGACGCAGACCGCGCGTATCCCGCAATTAAAGGACCTCATTTTCATCTTCGCCATCGGCTTTGGCGCTGTCGGACTGTCGCATTTCGGCGCGGACATACTCGCGCCCTTCTTTGAAAAAAACTTTCCGGAAGCCGATCAACTCAGCATTCACTCAAAGTTCTTCTGGCTGGTGGTGATAGCGACGACGCTAGGCGTCGGACTTTCCTTCACTAAAGTGCGAACGCTGCAGGGGGCGGGTGCGATGAAGGTTGGTTCGGTGTTCGTCTACATCCTCGTTGCGACGGTTGGAATGCAGATGGATATCAAAGCGATCGCGCATACGCCGGCGTTTTTCCTGATCGGCGGCTTGTGGATTTCAATTCATGCAGCGCTGTTGATTGTCGTTGCGCGTCTCATTCGCGCGCCTGCTTTCTTTCTGGCGGTCGGCAGTCAGGCCAATATCGGCGGCGCAGCCTCAGCCCCGGTCGTCGCGGCGGCGTTTCATCCAAGCCTTGCGCCTGTCGGCGTGCTGCTCGCCGTGCTGGGCTACATCCTTGGCACATTCGGCGCCTGGGTCAGCGGCCAGGCGATGAGGCTGATCGTTGGACAATAAGGATCGCAGCCGGAAAGGCGTTCGCTCTCTTTTCTTGCTAGCCGGCGCCAGCGCTGCACTTTTCATGTTCGCGGCGACGGCGGGCGCAGTTTTTTCCGGCTCAACGCAGGCGTTCGATCAAAGCGTTCTCTTGGCGTTGCGGCTCCCAGACAATCCCTATCAGCCTGTTGGCCCCGATTGGCTTCTACCCGCTGCAAAGGAGGTGACGGCCCTCGGCGGGACGATGTTGTTGACGCTGTTTACGCTGCTGCTCGCCGGATATTTCGCCGTGAAGCGCCAAGCGGCGACTATCGGCCTTCTGCTTGCAGCAGTCATCGGTGAAACCATCCTCTCCAGCTTGCTGAAAGATCTCTTCGACCGGCCGCGGCCGCACATCGTGCCGCACCTGATTGAAGCCTCGAGCAATTCCTTCCCGAGCGGTCACGCGACCAGCGCGGCCGCAATTTATCTGACGATCGCGGCGTTGATTGCGCGCGAAACTAAAGAACGGGCAGTGCGGAATTACGTTTATTTCAGCGCCGTGACGCTGGCCATTCTGGTAGGCGCCAGCCGCGTTTATCTCGGCGTCCACTATCCGACCGACGTGATCGGCGGGCTCAGCATCGGCGCTTTCTGGGCGGCGATCGTTCTGATCGCCGCCCGAAGGCTTGAAAAGCGTTAGGCCTTTTTGCCGTTGGCTTTGCCGAGCTTCGAGTTCCAATAGCCGAACAGGAAGTACAGCACGATGCCGCCGATGAGGTAATTGACGAAGAAACCGCGCGTGTGCGGGTTTGTCATCAGAGACATCAACAGGATAAAGCACATCACAGTGCCGATGATGGGCGTGAACGGACCGAGCGGCGCCTTGAACGGCCGCTTCAGGTTCGGATGCGCGAAGCGCAGATACAAAACCGTGATGCAAACGATCATGAATGCCGCAAGCGTTCCGACATTGGTGAGGTCTGCGAGCGCATCAAGCGACATGAACGCCGCGCCGGAGCCTGCGAGCAGGCCGACGATCAAGGTATTGATCCACGGCGTCTTGAACGTTTTGTGCACGGCGCCGAAGAAATTCGGCAACAGGCCGTCGCGCGCCATCGAATAGAAAATGCGCGTCTGACCGTAGCACAAAACCAACATGACGGATGAAAGACCGGCGATTGCGCCGATCTTGATCAGCTTGGCGAACCAGGGAAGCCCGATCTCGTTGACCGCGAGCGCGATCGGCGCCGGGTCGTCCAGCATCGCGTAGGGGACGATGCCGACCAGCACGCCGGAGGTGAGTATGTAGAGAATTGTGCAGACAACGAGCGAGCCGATAATGCCGATTGGCATGTCGCGCGCCGGGTTCTTCGATTCAGCGCCCGCCGTCGAAACCGCTTCAAAGCCGATATAGGCGAAGAAGATCACTGCGGCGCCGTGAATGACGCCGCCGATGCCGTAGCGGTGGGTGTTATCGCCGGTAAAGATATCGACAAACGCCTGTTTGAGCTGCTCCCCAAATCCAGGGACTTCGCCCGTCGACGGCAGGACCGTTCCGTCCGGCGCGAGAGTGATCTGAGGCGGGATCAGCGGCGACCAGTTATCAAAATTCACGTAGCCGATGCCGATCGCAATAAAGGCGATAACGACGCCGACTTTGATGAAGACGATGACATTGTTGACGCTCGCCGATTCGTTGATGCCTACGACCAGCAGCGTGGTCACTGCAAGAATGCCGATCAGCGCCGGCAGGTTAAAACTCGCGAGGACCTCCGTCCCCCCGATAGGCAGGACGCCATCGACGAAAGCGGTCTTGGCGACAAAGGCGCCATCGACCATGGCGCCGACCACGGAGCCTGGCGCAGCGGTAAATTGTGGCGGGACAATCAACCCAAGGTCATGCAGGAAACTTACAACATAGCCGGACCAGCCCACCGCGACGGTCGATGCGGCCAAGCCGTATTCAAGGACCAAAAGCAGGCCCATCACCCAGGCGGCGAATTCTCCCATCGACGCATAAGAGTAGGAGTAAGCCGACCCGGAAACCGGCAGCACCGACGCAAGCTCCGCGTAGCAGAGCGCGACAAAGGCGCAGAGCGTTCCGGTGATGATAAACGAAATCATGATGCCGGGGCCCGCGTATTCCGCTGCGGCGCGGCCCGTCAGCACGAAAATGCCGGTTCCGATGATGCAACCGATGCCGAGGAGAATAAGGTTCCAGGCGCCGAGCGTGCGCTTCAGTTCGCCGCCCTCGAACTCCTGCTGCATCTGCTCGATTGATTTTCGCCGGATGAATCCGCTGGCGAAGGCCGGGCGCGTTTCCACTTTCGGCGCCGATGTCTCTTTAGTCATTCATTTCCCTCCCGCTGGTCGCGGTCACTGTGAACTTCTGTTTGGCGCAAAAATCGTCGATCCGCCCCGGTGCCGATTATCGCGCCGCTGAAACGGACCGAACACCCTCCCGCCCGCTACAAGCGGGGCACAGTGCCCCGATTTCCTGATTTTGCAAGGGCTTGCGCTTTTTTCGGGCTCGATTGTCTAATACCCTTGGACCGCTCCTCAGAGCGGGATTGGCGACGGAATTATCTACCGCACTGCAGCATAAGGGGCTTGGTATGCTTGGGTTCCGTAAGTTGAGCGTGGTTCTCACGATGATCGGCATGCTCGCGCCAGCAAGCGCGGCAGAGCCAGATGTCCGGACCATGGACGACGGCGCCTCATCGCCTACGGCGCAGATCAGTGATGCGGCGTTCCTCACCGGCCACTGGATCGGGCAGGGCTTAGGCGCCTGCGTAGAAGAAATCATGGCGCCAGCGGCTGGCGGACAGATCATGGGCATGTTCAGGCAGATGAAGCCGGAAGGCGGCCTGCGGTTTTATGAGTTCTACACGATCGCAGAAGAAAGCGGCTCGCTGATCCTCAAAATCAAGCATTTCAATCCCGATCTCACAGGCTGGGAAGAAAAAGACGACACCGTCAATTTTGCGCTCGTCGCGATTGAGGGAACAACCGCCTATTTCGACGGCCTCACCTTTTCGCGACAGGGAAAAAAAGGATTTGCCTCAGCTGTAATGATCGAAGGGCAGGGGATTGCGTCGTTCGAAATGAGGAAGGCGAGAGCGGGGGAGAGTTGCGGCGCCTGATATTCACGCTTGACTGTACTGGTCTCGCTGCCGATTATTTAAGAATTGAAATCATAAGGGGGGAGATGAATGCGACTGCTACCCATTGCGTTTTTTTCTATATTAGCGACCGCTTGCACAACCGTCACGTCACCAACGGATCAAGCGAGTGGTGCGGACAATTCCGGTCGTTGCGTCACTTATGAAATTTATGAGGATAAAGCTGATGAGTGGCGGTGGCGAAAAATTTCGGGCGGAAAAATTACATCAACTCCGGGTCAGCCCTATTCCACAAAATCAAATGCGATGAGGGCGGCGACGACTGACAGCACTTCCGACTGCGACACATTCGAGTACGTCACTAAGTAAGTTGCTCGCGGAAGCTTCTGTCGGCGCCGTTTACATCGCCTAGTGCAGGTAGCTGTCATTCCGGGGTCGGCGAAGCCGGAACCCGGAATCCACGGTGCGGCAGGAAAAAACTCAACAATGGACTCCGGGTTCGCGGGCTGCGCCCGCGCCCCGGAGTGACAGGCATGGTGTTCCCGCGCAACAAGGGGACATTTCTCCGAGATTTCCACACCGGGGGTTTTTTGCCGCCTTTGACAGTGGAGTTCGGAGCGATGCGACGGGAGGGTTTCTGCTTTATCTTCACCAGCGCTGAACCCTCCCTTTCGCGCTATGACGTCATCGCTTCGCGATGCCGTGCGCGAAAGCCCTCCCTTTTCAAGGGAGGGAGAAGGAAGAGGGAAGCGCTGCTCGGATTCCCTCCCTTGAAAAGGGAGGGATAGGGAGGGTTTCTTCTCCGGCTCGACAGCGAAACTTTGCGATCGCGCCGCTCTATCCCCGCACGTCGCTTTTGCGCCTCACTTCGGCTGCATTATGAAATAGTATTGCGCTCGCCATGAGCCTTCAACGCCTCCGCGCCCAGATTTCTGCGCCGATCCGCAATCGGCTCGACAGCGCCGCGATGTCGTTTCTGGAGGGCGATGGCGTTCAACGCGTGGATTTTTCGTCGCCGCCGGGTGAGCCGGCGCTGGCGCCGCCAGACGGGGTTTCGTGGCGCATTTTCAAAAACCCCGTGGCGCTGTTCATCGGCGGCGTCGCCGCCGTCATTCTTGAATTCGCCGAGCCGCGCATCAGGAGCGGCGTTTGGGAGCACACGACGTTCAGGACCGATCCCGTCGCGCGGCTCCGGCGCACCGGCCTTGCGGCGATGGTCACTGTGTATGGCGCGCGCAGCGTCTCTGAAAAAATGATCGCGCGCGTGCGGGCGATGCATGACAGGATCGAGGGAGTAACCCCGTCGGGCATTTCCTACCGCGCCAATGATCCCGTTCT
>JBBTJH010000220.1:0-6149 GCA_038059555.1 Pseudomonadota bacterium
CGTCGAAAAAATTTCGAGCGTCGATGTGCGCCCGCGCTTTCCCGACTGGCGCATCATCAACGCGCAGGTGCTGGTCGTCGGCGAAGTGCGTCAGACGCCGGACGGGCGCATTGAAGTCGCGACCCGCGTCTGGGACGTTTATTCGAACGAGCAATTGGGCGCTGTCTCCTTCAAGACGCCCGCCGACAATTGGCGGCGCGCCGCCCACAAGGTCGCGGATTTCGTCTACAAGTCGCTGACCGGCGAGGACGGCTATATCGACACCCGCATCGTCTTCGTTCACGAGACAGGGCCGAAGGAAAAGCGCAACAAACGCCTGATGATCATGGATCAGGACGGCGCAAGCCCCGTGCTGTTGACCGACGGCCTCAACTATCAGGCGCTGACGCCGCGCTTTTCGCCGACGCAGCAGCAGATCACCTATATGGCGCTCTTCGACAACAAACCGGGTCAGGTTTATCTCTTCAACATCGAGACCGGCGAGCAAGAACAGCTCGGCACGTTTCGCGGCATGACCTTCGCGCCGCGCTTCACGCCGGACGGCACCAGAGTTCTGATGTCGATGGAGCGCGCCGGCAATTGCGCCGTCTTCATCATGGAACTGGCGACGCGGCGCCTGACGCGGCTCACCGATAACCCCGGCATCGACACCTCGCCGACCATGTCGCCCGACGGACGGCGCGTGGGCTTTACCTCCGATCGAGGCGGCGCCGAGCAGATTTACGTGATGAATTCGGACGGCTCCAACCCGAAACGCATCACCTTCGGCGAAGGGCGCTACCAGACCCCGGTGTGGTCGCCGCGCGGCGATCTCATCGCCTTCACGAGGCTTTATCAGGGGCGCTTTTATATCGGCGTCATCCGCCCCGACGGGACGGGCGAGCGCCTGTTGACCGAGAGCTATCTGGACGAAGGTCCGACCTGGTCGCCGAACGGGCGCGTTTTGATGTTCTTCCGCGAGGCGTCTCCGGGCGCCGGTCCGACCTTGTGGTCGGTCGATCTGACCGGGCGGAACTTGCGCCGGGTGAGGACGCCGGGCGATGCCTCGGACCCCGCCTGGTCGCCGCCTCTCCCCTAACGCGCCGGGCGCGAAAGTGGAAACCGGTTTCGCGCGTAAAGGCGCGCCAAATTGAGCTGGTTGTGGAGCGGGTTAAAATTCCCCTGTAACGCATAATTCATTTTGGGGCCGGATCAGCCCCGCTTGATCGCAGTTCCGGACCTCTTTACGGTCAACGCAATCGGTGCGTCGTCAGGCAATATTTAATCATTGTCAGGCAGCGTTCCGGCCAACGGCGCAAAGGGCTGGCGGGCGCGAAAACCGCCATTCTGCCGTCACAAACTGGATTTACGTAGGGCAATAGCGGGGGCGCGCTCGTTTGAGGCCCGCACATCGAGTGGAGCACGAAGGATAATGAACGTGAAATCATCTATGAAACTAGTCGGCGCAGTCGCCATCCTGGCGCTTGCGGCCGCCTGCTCAAGCACCAAGTCGACCGGGCCGGACGTCGCTGCGACCGACAACGCCAATTCAGGCGTCAGCACCAGCGCGGTTACGCCGGGCGGCCAGGACGATCTCGAACAGAACGTCGGACACCGGGTGTTCTTCGGCTACGACCAGTATTCCTTGTCGGCGCAGGCGCAATCGACGCTCCAGCGTCAGGCGGAATTCCTCAAGCAATATTCCAATGTCCGCATTCAAGTGTCGGGCAATTGCGACGAGCGCGGCACGCGCGAATACAACCTCGCTCTCGGCGCCCGCCGCGCTGAAGCGGCCAGAGCCTATCTCGTCAGCATGGGCGTCGATTCATCGCGCATCACGACCGTCTCCTACGGCAAAGAGCGCCCGATCGATCCGCGCTCGACCGAGGAAGCCTGGTCGCTGAACCGCAACGCGACGTCAACGATCGTCAACGTCGGCGCGTAAGGCTCTAACGCCTTGATTTTAGAGGGCGCGCCGGCCTTTGGCTGGCGCGCCTTTCTTTTTTTTCGCCATGATTTTGACGCGCGGCCGGATTAGAGCATGATGCGAATTTGAGATCGCCGGTTTTACGCAAAATCATGCGGCTGGACGAAAGACTCGCGTAGTGTGCGGGGCGGTTGCGCTGAACAAGCCCGTTAGCAGAGGTTCATTTGTATGCGAATTATTGGTCGGTTGGCGGTTCTCTTGAGCGCTTCGGCGCTGGTGATGCTCTCGCCCGCGTATTCGGGATCGAAGGATCGCCTCGAAGCGCTTGAAGCAACGGTCGCTCAACTTCAGGCGGCTTCGCCCGCCGCGCTTAACGCGAATGCGAAGATCGACCGCCTTGAGGCGGAAGTGCGCTCGCTCACCGGGCGCGTCGAAGAGCTGACGCATGAGCTTGATCAAACGCGCGCGCGCCTCGACAGCGTCAGCGCCGCCCTCGCGGGCGACGTCGCCGGCGGGCCGGTTGCGCTCGGCGCGACTACAAACTCCGCGACGGGGGGCGCAGGAACGGGCGATCCAATCGCCAACCAGATCGCGCGGGCGCAAAGCGACGCCCCTCAAATCTCCCTGCCGCTCGATCCGGAAGCCGCCTACGCCTATGCGTCGGATTTTCTTGTCACCAGCGATTACGCGCGGGCGGAAGCGGCCTTCACGAAATTTCTGGAAGTTTATCCGAACCATCCGCGGGCGGCCGATGCGCGCTTTCGCCTTGGCGAGGTTTATCTCGCCTCGTCCAAGAACACGGAAGCGGCCGATACGTTTATCGCCTTTATCCGCGCCTACCCGAGCAGCGCGCGCGGCGCCGAAGCATACCTGAAACTCGGCACCGCCTTTTCGCGCCTCAACCAGTCGTCGGAGGCTTGCAAGGTCTTCAAGACGCTGAAGGCTAAATACCCGACTGCGCCGCCGGCCGTTCTTCAGCGTACGGACGTTGAAATGTCGCGCATCAGCTGCAAATAAGCGGTGGACGGCGCTAACAAAGTTGCGGCCCCGCCGGCGAGCCCGGCGGGGTTTCGCGCTTTATGGGCGGAGCTTGGCGCGCCAAAGCGCCTGCTCCTCGCGGTTTCTGGCGGCTCCGATTCAATCGCCATGATGCGCCTTGCCGCAACTTTAGCAGCGGACGGATCGGCGTCGATTGCTGTCGCGACCGTCGATCATGGGCTGCGGACGGGCGCGCGGCGGGAAGCTGAAGCCGCCGGATACGCTGCGCGAGAACTAGGGCTTGCGCATGAAATTCTGGATTGGTCGGGCGCGAAGCCCTCATCGGGCCTCCAGGCGGCCGCGCGCGGCGCGCGGTACGGCCTGCTGGTGCGGCAGGCGCAGAGGGTCGGCGCCGAGGCGATCTTGACTGCGCACACCGCCGACGATCAGGCGGAAACTCTTCTCATGCGTCTCGCGCGCGGATCGGGCCCGCGCGGTCTGTCGGCGATGGCGAAAACCTCGCTGATCGCTGCCGGAGCCTCGGCGCCGGTTTCATTATTGCGCCCGCTGCTCGGCGTCAGGCGCGCGGCGCTGCGCGATTTTTTGGCGGCGGCGAAAGCCGCCTATATCGATGATCCGAGCAATGAGGATTTGTCGTTCGAGCGCGTCCGCGTCCGCAAGATGCTCGCCGGGTTTGAAGCCTCGGGCGCGTTGACGGTCGAAGCTCTGACAGAGACCGCCGATCAAATGCGCGCGGCGGCGACCCGGATTGAAGAGATCGAAATTGACCGCTTCAGCGCGCTCGGCGGCGCATTCGATGCGTGGGGCGGCGCGAGCCTTGCGGCGGCCGGCCCCTCGGACGCGGCGCTCGTCGCGCGCCTCCTTGCGGCTGTTGCGGGTGAGGGCTACGCGCCCGCGCCGCCAAGGGCGGCGCAGGCGTTGGAGGCGGCGCACTCGGCTCGGGCGGCGACGCTCGGCGGGGTCATCATCGCCCGGCGCGGCGACCGCCTGACGTTCACGCGTGAGCCGGCGGCCGTCCTCGGGCGGGAGGGCGTTGTAGCCCTCCGGCCGGTCACCATCGCCCCGGCGGAGCGCGCGCTTTATGACGGGCGGTTCATCGTCCAGAACCCGTTCGATCTTCCAGCCGTGCTCCGCCCGCTCAATCGTGAGGAAGCCAGCGCCTTTGGCGATCAGGCGGAGGGCGGGCCGGCTCTTGAAATCGGGGGCGAAATCGTCGCCATTCCGGGTGAAAGCGAGGCTTTCGCGCCGCTCGCCGCCGAACGGTTTTACCTGCGGGTTAACCGCTTCCCTTGAAATTACATAATTGTGATGCGAGGGCGTGGCGCCGGGCTTCCTTAACACCTATCTACTAGGCTCACCGCCCTGGCCGGAAAGGAATTCCTGGATGAACGGACGCAACCTCCTGATTTGGGGCCTCGTCTTTGTTTTCTTCATCATTGCGCTGCAGCGCTTTGAGTTCTCAAAGCCGGGCCCGGCGCCCGAGCGGCTCTCCTACTCCGAATTCGTCCAGAAGATCGGGTCGAGCGATATCAAGGTCGCCGAGATCGACAAGGGCAATGTCAAAGGCACCCTGTCGGACGGCAAGCCCTTCATCACCGCCATTCCGGACGGCGCCGGCGTCGAAATCGCCGACAAGCTGAATTCCTCGGGCGCGCAAACGCAGATCCGCCCGGAGGAGCAATTGCCGCTTCTCCTCTCCGTGCTGTTCAACATTTTGCCTTTCATCATTTTCCTCGCCTTCTTCTTTTTCGTCGTGCGCCAGATGCAAGGCGCGGGCGGCAAGGCGATGGGCTTTGGCAAGAGCCGCGCGAAACTTCTGACCGAGCGTCAGGGGCGCGTCACCTTTGACGACGTCGCCGGCATCGATGAGGCCAAGGAAGAGCTTGAGGAAATCGTCGAGTATCTGAAAGACCCGATGAAGTTCCAGCGCCTCGGCGGAAAGATCCCGAAAGGCGCGTTGCTGATCGGACCGCCGGGCACCGGCAAAACCTTGCTCGCGCGCGCGATCGCTGGCGAAGCGAATGTGCCGTTCTTCACGATTTCAGGTTCAGACTTCGTTGAAATGTTTGTCGGCGTCGGCGCGTCGCGCGTGCGCGACATGTTCGAGCAGGCGAAGAAGAACGCGCCCTGCATCATCTTCATCGACGAAATCGACGCCGTCGGGCGCCATCGCGGCGCCGGATTGGGCGGCGGCAATGACGAGCGCGAGCAGACCTTGAACCAGCTTCTCGTCGAGATGGACGGCTTTGAATCGAACGAAGGCATCATCTTGATCGCAGCGACGAACCGTCCGGATGTTCTAGATCCCGCGCTGCTGCGTCCCGGCCGCTTCGACCGTCAAGTCGTCGTTCCCAATCCCGATGTCATCGGGCGCGAAAAAATTCTCGGCGTGCACGCGAAAAAAGTGCCGCTCGCGCCGGACGTCAATTTGAAGACGGTCGCGCGCGGAACGCCCGGCTTTTCCGGCGCCGATCTCGCCAATATCGTCAATGAAGCAGCCCTTCTCGCCGCGCGGCGCGGCAGGCGCTTCGTCACCTCGAAGGAATTCGACGACGCCAAAGACAAGGTGATGATGGGCGCCGAGCGCCGGTCGATGGCGATGACCGAAGAAGAAAAAATGCTGACCGCCTACCATGAAGCCGGGCACGCCGTGGTCGCCTTGTCGGTCCCGGGGTCCGATCCCGTCCATAAGGCGACGATCATCCCGCGCGGGCGCGCGCTCGGCATGGTGCAATATCTCCCCGAACGCGATCGCTATTCGTTTTCGCTGGAACAAATGAAGGCGCGCCTTGCGAGCGCGATGGGCGGCCGCGTCGCCGAAGAACTGAAATTCGGCGTCGAAAAGGTCACGTCCGGCGCCTCGTCCGACATTGAATATGTAACGCGCCTCGCAAGGGCGATGGTCACGAAATACGGGCTTTCTGAAAAGCTCGGGCCGATCGCTTATGCGGAAGACGAGGGCGAGGTGTTCCTCGGCCAGTCGATTGCAAGAACCAAAGCGATTTCATCGGAGACCGCGAAAATAATCGAAGACGAAATCAAGCGGTTCGTCACCGAAGGATATGACAAGGCTCGCCGGATCCTCACGGAACGTAACGTTGATTTTGAGCGCCTCGCGCAGGCGCTTCTTGAGTTCGAGACATTGACCGGCGATGAAATCAACGCGCTGTTGCGCGGCGAGAAAATCGTCCGCGTCGATCCGGCCGACCAGGGCGATGCGCCGCCGCCGGCCTCGGTGCCGTCA
>JBBTJH010000221.1:0-3076 GCA_038059555.1 Pseudomonadota bacterium
CCGTCCTGCGGGGAAACTGTCTCGACGCAGCTACGCCTTCGTTTTCTCGGCGGGTCAGAGCGCGGGGCGGGCCTTCAATAGCGCCCTGAACCGGCGAGGAGTTTTTCGTGGAAGCCTTTCTCACCTCGGCCGGCATCGTCGCGCTCGCTGAAATCGGCGACAAGACGCAGCTCCTTGCGATCGTCCTCGCCGCAAAATTCAGGAAGCCGGTCCCGATCGTGCTCGGTATTTTTGTCGCAACGCTCCTCAATCACGCTGCCGCCGCCGGCGCCGGTTATTACGTCTCCGCATTCCTCAAGGGAAAGGCCTTTCAGATCGCGGTCGGCGCCGCTTTTGTCGCGATGGCGGCGTGGGCGCTCGTTCCGGACAAGGACGATGGCGAGGCCGTCAAAAAAGTGCGCGGCGGCGTCTTCATGGCGACCGCGATCGCGTTCTTTTTCGTCGAGATCGGCGACAAGACGCAGATCGCGACCTCGCTTCTCGCCGCGCGTTTTCACAATATTGCGATTGTCGCCGCAGGAACAACGCTCGGCATGATGATCGCCAACATTCCGGCCGTTTATTTCGGCGAGGCGGTGACGAAAATCGTGCCGCTGAAATATGTGCGCCTCGCAGCAGCGGCCGTGTTCGCGGTGATCGGGATTTGGGTCGTCGTTAATGCGGTCGGGGGTTAGAATGAGACGCAATTAAGCCGCATCACTTTCTTCAGCTTGAGAGGCTGATCCATAAATCGAAAACGCGCGGCGCTTTTCTGCTCCCCCGCCTCTTGCGGGGGAGCTGTCACGCGTAGCGTGACTGAGGGGGCGCGCTCTATCCGCGAGCGCCGCCGCTCGTGACGACCCCCCTCCGGCCCTACAGGCCACCTCCCCCGCAAGCGGGGGAGGAGAAAAAGGCGCGGTCAGATCTCATTTCAAGTCAGATTCTGAAGGGCCGTGCTTTGCAAAGGCCCCACAAAATGCGGAAGGAGCAATGCGACCGGCGTTACTCCGCCGCGCGCGCGGGCGCTGCCGGCGGCTCGCGCAAGGCTTCGGCGACGCGCGCCGCGATGCGGCGGGCGACGTCGTGTTTGTCCATTTCGGGCCAGCGTTCTTCGCGTTCGGAAGTGATCAGCGTCACCGCATTGAGATCGCCGCCCATCGCGCAATGCGCGCCCGCCGAGACGTCATTGGCGATGATCCAGTCGCACGCCTTTCTAAGGCGTTTGGCGCGGGCGTGATTGACGACATCGTCGGTCTCGGCTGCAAAGCCGACGACGAGGCGGGGGCGCCCTTCCTTCATTGCGGCGATCGTCTTCAAGATGTCCGGGTTTTCCGTCAGCGCGATATTGGTGAGGCCGCCGCGTTCTTTCTTGATCTTGTGTTCGGTTTCGATCTCGGGGCGATAATCGGCGACGGCCGCGCACATGATCGCGCAATCGGCGGGGAGCGCCTTCTGGCTGGCGGCCAGCATCGCCCGCGCGCTTTCAACGCGCACAATGGTGACGCCGGCGGGCGCGCGCAATTCCGTCGGGCCGGAGACGAGCGTCACTTCGGCCCCTAGATCGCGCAGCGCCTCGGCGATCGCATAGCCCTGCTTTCCCGAAGAGCGGTTGGCGATGTAGCGCACGGGGTCCAGGGCTTCGTGCGTCGGTCCGGCGGTGACGAGGATGCGCCGGCCTTTGAGCGGTCCGGACGAGATACGCGCAAAGTATGCCTCGATCGCGTCGGCGATCTCCAGCGGCTCGGCCATGCGGCCCGGCCCAAACTCGCCGCAGGCCATCTCGCCTTCATTGGGGCCGACGATCGTTGCGCCGTCATCGATCAGGGTGCGGAGGTTTCGCCGGGTCGCCGCATGCTCGAACATCCGGACATTCATCGCCGGCGCGTAGAAGACCGGCTTGTCGGTCGCAAGGAGCGCGGTCGAGGCAAGATCGCTCGCAAGCCCGTTCGCCGCCTTCGCCATAAGGTCGGCCGTCGCCGGCGCGACGACGATGAGAGCGGCCGAGCGCGAGAGCTCGATATGCCCCATCTCGGCTTCGTCGGTGAGATTGAAGAGATCTGAATAGACCTTGTCGCCGGTCAGCGAGCCGACCGACAGCGCGGTGACGAATTCAGCGCCAGCTTTGGTCAGGATCGCGCGGGTCTTGATTTCGCGCCTTGAAAGCTCGCGGATCAGCTCAAGCGATTTATAGGCGGCGATGCCGCCGCCGATGATCAGGAGAATGCGCCGTTCGGTCATGCCCGAGATTTAAGCGCGCCAAGGGTTAAAGTCACCTCTCCGCGCCGCAGGGCGGGTCAATCGCCGCCGCCGTCACCGTCCCCGCTGCAATCCGCGTCGCCCGCCCCATCGCTCGCCGCGCCGCCGCGACGCGGCCGCCGGCGCGGGACGGGCTTGAACGCAACCGTCCCCATGAAAATCAGGAAGAGAAAGACCGCCCACCAATACCGATCGAAAAACTCAGCAACGCTCACGCCCCGCCCCCGGGTTACAACGGGCCGGGTTGTTGCGGGCGAATGTGGCAAGAAGCGGACAAGATTGTGAAATTGACGCGACTCCTCTGCGAGGGCCGCGTGTTGCGGGTTAAATTTTTCCCGTAAAAAGCGCGCCGGCGAGGATGAGCGCCGCGATCCCTGCAAACCAGAGCGCCGCTCTCGTCAAGCGCCCTTGGCGCGACAGCGCACGGGCAAGCTCGCCGGCCGCCTGCTCGCCAAGCGCCGCCTCGCCGGCGGAAACGCGCTCGGACGCAGCCGCGATGATCTCGATATAGTGCGGAAGATGCGGGGCGATATCGAGCGCCTTTTGCATCGCCCCGCGCAGCCGTTCGATCTGGCGCCCCGGCCCGATCGCGTTGGCGATCGCGGTCCGGACAATCGGCGCCGCCGTCTCCCACATGTTGATTTCAGGATCGAGCGCGCGCGCGACGCCCTCGACCGTCACCATGGTGCGCTGGAGTAAGACAAGCTCAGGGCGCAAATGCATGTCGAAAAGCGCGGTGACGTCGAAGAGCTGCTGGAGGACGCGGCTCATGTCGACCTGATCGGCCGCGAGCCCGAACAAAGGTTCGCCGACGGCGCGAAGGCCTTGCGCGAAGGCGTCG
>JBBTJH010000222.1:0-4049 GCA_038059555.1 Pseudomonadota bacterium
GGCTTTCGGCGCGCCCGGAAAACGTTTCGTCAATCCAGCAACAGCAACGGAGTAATCCCATGACCATCATCGGAAGCTTCTCGAAGACAGCCGACGGCTATGCAGGGTCCATCCGCACCATGACCATCAATGTGAAGGCGGCCCTGGTCGCCAACGACAAGAATGGCAAGGACAAGGCCCCGGACTTCAGGCTGCTCGTCGGCGACAAGGAGTTCGGCGCCGCCTGGCGCGCAACAGCGAAAGGCGAGGGCGGCAAGGCATTCCTGCGTGTCGAGATCGACGATCCGAGTTTCGCCGCGCCGATCCGCGCGGCGCTGTTCGAGAACGGCGAGGAAGGGAAGGGCGTGTTGGTGTGGGGACGGAAATAGCAGGAGATGAGAATGGACAGGCTGCTGAGTACGCGAGATGTGCTCTCAATCACCGGCTACCGCAGCCGGACCACCTTGTGGCGAAAGGTTCGCGATCGACTGTTTCCCGCCCCCGTCAAGTTGAACGGTGTGACGTTGCGCTGGCGTGAGGCCGAAATTCGTGAGTGGATCGCACACTCGCCAGTCCAATCGTACCCCACGTCGCCGCTGCAATAAGGTTAAACTGCAATGACTCAGCCGACGCCAAAGAATTTCGCGTACTCGTTTAAGGCATCACGTTGTTCGTCAATATACTCAAAGCGATTGTAAATGGCGTCTAGCCGGTCGCGTCGCGCTTGTCCGTGATCGAGAATTTTTCGGACGATCGATTGATCAATGCGCGCCGAAGCGGCCCATGTGGCGAACGATCGCCGGAAATCATGGAAGCGCCATGATGTGACCGATCCGGCAAGAGTGCGATCCAGGGCCGCTTTTATCTTTGATGTCGCCTGAAGCGCAGTATCGCCGGCCCGGTTTGAACAAAACACCAAGCGGTCAATATCGTCGGGCTCTCCGCTATACCGGCTTTTCACGATCGAATGAGCCCGCGCGCCAAGCGGCATCATCTGGTCATTGACTTTTTGCTTCTTCATTTTCTTCGGAATCCGCCAAAGCCCGTTATCGTCGATCTGGTAGAATCGCATACTGGCGACCGTGCTGACCCGATGCGGCGTCAGCATCAGCACCCTGACAAAGTCGCGGGCTAGCGGCGTAAGCGTTTCGCAAGCGCCCCAAATCCTCGCAAGCTCGTCCTTCGACAACACCCGATCCCGGGAGAAGTCGCTCTCATCAACGACACGGCCGAGCAGCTCGGCGGGGTTGTCAATTTCATACTCCTCAACGGCCCACTTGAAAAAAGCTCGAACCGCCTCTGCATAGCGGTTCGCCATAATCGGCGATCCTCGATTCTGAATGGCTGCTTGTTGTCGCCGCAATTGCGCCAAAGACAGTTCTCCGATCCCTTGTTCTCCGTATTTTGGCGCAAGCTCGCGTCGAAGGATTCTGGGGCGTTCATGCCGCTTCCAGATCGAAGAATCTTGCTCGTGCCGGCGCGCGTATCGTTCGATCGCAGTCGCCAGGCTTACAATATTTCGTCGGCGGCCATCGGCGATCGCCGCCGCGCGGTCTTCAACCTTTAACTGAGAGGGGTCTTCGCCGTCGGCGACCGCCGCCTTTGTTTTGACGGCGAGGCGCCGCGCCTCGGCAAGCGTGATCTTGCCGCCGCCTTCTCCGTATGCGCCGAGCGTGACCTTTTTCGTCTTCCGGCGGCCGGTCCCGTCGTACACGTTTGTACGATATTGCAACGCCCAGGACTTCTTCCCGTTACTCGTGACCCGAAGAACGAGTCCGAGCTCTCTGGCGTCCCAGACTTCGATCCTGCCGGCGGCGGGCGGCTTGATCGTTTTGACTTTTAGATCTGTCAGAATCTCGCTCGGCATTGAGACCTACTGGGCTCGTCCCAGCGGACCTTTCGGGGAACTAGCGGGGGGACCAGATTCTCGAAATTCCGCTGGGGAACTAGTCGGGGAACTAGATTTTTCACGGCACGATTTTGAACGCGTTTAAATCTTGAACGCGAAGAGAATGGTACCGTAACTCCCTGAATCAATGAACGAAAAAATTTCGGCGTCGTCGTTCGAATGCGTTCAATCGCGTTCTATTGCGTTGCAAAAAAATTGGTCAAAATTTGGTTTACACCCAGTAGGTCGGCGGTTCGAACCCGTCACCGCCCACCATCAGATTTTCATCTTTGCCCTGACTAATCGCCGCCTGCGAGATCGCGGGCCGCGTTCAGCTTTTGCCGGCGCGATAGCCTTCTTCGCGGCCGCCGGCGTCGAGGTCTGCTTCGCGCGCGAGGACGAATAAGAGATCGCTGAGACGGTTGATGAAGGGGATCGCGGCCGCGCGCTTTTCCGCAGGAAGGAGGGCGAACCCGCGCTCGGTCCGTCTCGCGACGACGCGCGCCTGATGCACATGACATCCAGCTTCGGTTTGGCCCGGGTAGATGAACTCTTTCAGCGGCGGCAGGCGGCTCTGGATTTCGTCGATCAATCGTTCAAGGGCCTCGACGGCGCCTGCTTCAAGCTGAAAGCGATCATGGGGCTTCTCGCCGGCGAAGCTGATCAGCGCGCTTAACTGATAGAGCTTTTGCTGAATATCTTTAAGCGCGTCGGCGCGTTTGGGGTGCGCGAGGCGGGCAAAGCCGAGCGCCACCGACAATTCGTCGAGATCGCCGACGGCTGCGATATGCGCGTCCGCTTTGCTGACGCGCTCGCCTGAGAGCATGGAGGTCTCGCCGGCGTCACCGCCCTTGGTGTAAATTTTCACGTCAGCCATTTTGCCCTCAATTTCTGCGATCAGCTTTTATGCCGGACAAGGCCGCCGGCGGGAATTCCCTCAATGTCGCCTGAAACGCGCGCATCGCTGCAGTCGGCATCCATCTTTTGCGGACGGCGAAACCGACAGTCAACCTGTCGAAAAAGTCGATATTGAGCAATGAAAAGCGCTGGGTGAATGTTTTCGATTGCGCATACTCGTCGCTGACAACGCCGATAGCCTCGCTCGTCGCGACGATATCGGAAATCAACGGGAAATATTCGATGACATGCATCCGCCGCGCCGTGTCGCCGCCAAGGGGCGCGAATAACACTCGCAACTGATCGGTGTGCCAGCTCATGCGGTCCGGCGCGACAACCGGATAAGAGGCGATGTCGGCATTTTTAACCTTGGCCTTCTGGGCCAAGGGATGGGCTTTCCTCACAAACAAATGCGTCTTCAACTCGCCGAGTTGTTCGAAGGCGAAATCGCCGTCGCCCTTCATCGCGTCGTCCGGACCGACGAGAACGTCGATATCGCCCCGGCGCAAGGCGCGCACGCCGCCGCCGACTGTCGTCGCCTCCAGGTGCACGCGCAATTCAGGCCGCCGCAGAACAAGCTGTTTGATCGCTTTATTGACGAGCCCCTGCATCGACGCCGGGCAAACGCCGACGCGGATCAGCGTTTCTCCCTCAAGGCGATTGAGACGCGAATCCTCCGAGAGCTGTTCAAGATCGGAGATGATGCGTGCGGCTCTGGTCAGGAACGCGCGACCTCGTTCCGTGGCGACGACGTCACGGGCGCGCCGGTCAAAGATAGCGTAGCCGGTGTCGCGCTCAATATCGGCGAGGCTTCGGCTGACGGTCGACTGGGTCAGATTGAGCGTGCGCGCGGCGGTGCTGATCGATCCATGCTGATCGACCGCGATGACGTGCTTTAATTTGACCGCGTTCATGATCCATGCGCCAAATGCATATGCAGCGCGTAGTATGCATTTGACAAATGGCGCTGTCGAGCCGAAAAAGGGGGCTTATGGCGCGGCGGCGATCCGCCCGCGCGGCCGTGCGCGCCTTCGCTGCCGGCCGGCGTGAAAAGGCGTAATCTCGGCCGAACGAAACCCCAGCGCGCCGCCTGCTTGTCGAGGATACATAGAAAAATGACAGATTATACCGCACCGATCGCCGATATGCGCTTCGTGGCGACCCACCTCGCCGGGTTTGACTTTATTGCGGGCCTCCCCGGGGGCGGCGATCTGAATGACGATCTGTTGCAATCGATTTTTGAAGAGGGTGGAAAATTCGCCGCCGGCGTGCTCGCGCCGCACCT
>JBBTJH010000222.1:4059-4840 GCA_038059555.1 Pseudomonadota bacterium
ATCGCGTTGGCGACCGGCAGGGATCGAAACTGATCAACGGCGCTGTCAAAACGCCGGACGGCTGGCCGGACGCCTATCGCCAGTTTGTCGAGGGCGGATGGAACGCCGTTCCGTTCGATGAGAATTTCGGCGGACAAGGGCTCCCCTATCTCATCGCGACGGCGTTATTCGATCTTTGGCATTCGTCGAACATGGCGTTCGCACTCTGTCCGATGCTGACGCAGGCGGCGGTTGAGGCCGTCTCGAAATACGGATCGCCTGAGCAAAAAGCGACATACCTTTCCAAAATGATTTCGGGCGAATGGACTGGCACCATGCAGCTCACCGAGCCGCAGGCAGGGTCAGATCTCGCGCGGGTGCGCACGAAAGCGGTGAGGGAAGGCGATCATTATCGCCTCTTCGGGCAGAAGATTTTCATCACCTATGGCGATCACGATCTCACTGAAAACACCATTCACATGGTGCTGGCGCGCACGCCGGACGCGCCGGAAGGCGTTAAAGGCATATCGCTGTTCATCGTCCCGAAATTTATGGTGAAAGCTGACGGCACGCCGGGCGATCGAAATGACGTTCGCTGCGTTTCCATTGAAGAGAAAATGGGCATTCACGCGAGCCCGACCGCCATCATGCAGTATGGCGAAAGCGACGGCGCGATCGGCTTCCTCATCGGCGAGGAAAACAAGGGCCTTGCCCACATGTTCACCATGATGAACAACGCGCGCCTGTCGGTCGGTCTTGAAGGCGTTGCGATCTGCGAGCGGTCTTATCAAAAAGCCGCATC
>JBBTJH010000223.1:0-6292 GCA_038059555.1 Pseudomonadota bacterium
CTTCTTTCGTCCGGCCAAAGACGATCGGCTCATCAAAATAAATCCGTCGCAGCATGGCGCCAGACTTCAGCTCCGACGAGAGCGCCGCGAGATGCCACAGCCCCTCGAGCGCATTGGTCATGCGGGGCGACGCGTTTTCATCGCCGCCGCGAGCGTTCCCTCGTCGAGATAATCAAGCTCGCCGCCGACCGGAACGCCCTGGCTGAGGCGCGTCACGCTGACGTCAGCCGCTGCGAGTTGATCGGTAACGTAATGCGCAGTCGTCTGGCCGTCGACGGTCGCGGGGAGCGCCAGAACAATTTCCTTCACCGCCGCCGTCGAGGCCCGCTCGATCAGAGTTCCGATATTTAAATCCCTGGGGCTGACGCCGTCGAGCGGAGACAGCAATCCGCCGAGGACGTGATAACGCCCTTTGTGCGCGCCGGCGCGCTCAAGCGCCCAGAGATCGCCGACGTCTTGAACGAC
Source organism: Pseudomonadota bacterium (assembly GCA_038059555.1). Classification (GTDB taxonomy): domain Bacteria; phylum Pseudomonadota; class Alphaproteobacteria; order Caulobacterales; family Parvularculaceae; genus Amphiplicatus. Next base: position 466 of record JBBTJH010000223.1, read on the forward strand.
GCACAAGATCGACGGGTCGCGCGAGGCTTCCGCGCATATCGCACAAGGGTCGATCGAATCCCAGTTGCCGCAGGTCCCGCAGGCTTTCACCTTGTCGGCGGCGTCAGCGAGAGCGAACGAAAGCGGGCGCATGACGGGATCGCGCTTCTTCAACAGATAAAGCGCCGCGCGCTTCGCCGAACGCGGACCAAGGCCCGGGAGTTTCGCGAGCAAGTCGATGAGGCGCTGAAGTTCAGGTCCGATATTGGCGGAGTGCATAATCAGAATTCAAAGCTGAAAGTTCCATCCCGACGGATTGTCAGATCGCCTTGCGATATCACATCCATTCCCAGCAATATATCAAATGTAAATGCGTCAGCCATCAATTCGTTTCCATGTACGCCCTGAGGAAGAACATAAAATGGCGCGGGCTCGGAGCCGGATGCGTCTTCCGCCGACAATATTGCAATCTGAAATTCGTATGACCGGGAACGTCGCACGCCGTTGGCGGTCATTACATCTCTGCGCCCCGCCGGCCGGAGATTTAATCTGGAAGCCGCGCCGGGAGAAATGCTTGTCGCCGTCGCGCCGGTATCAACTAAAGCGCGGACAGGTTCACTTAAAATCCCTATCGACGGTAGTTGGCCTGTTGCATAGTGCGTCGCTTCGATAGAAATGCCGACTATCGCGACATTGAAAAAAATTTGTCGACGATTATGGCTTCCCGAAATCAAGGGCATGTGAAAAAATTCCGAGGTATACCGGCTCGTCCGTTATCTCCTGAATGGAGAAGCAGTCGTCCTTAAATTGCCGCCATCCGAAAATGAACGCGTCCCGGCTGGTATCGAATAAGTCCTTTACCTCGCCGTCGCGCACGATAGCGAAGCGACCTCGATTTCGCTGCAAGAGTTTAGGCAAAACAGCTTTGAACGCGTCGTAATTTCGATCAAGCTCGTCATCGGTTAGATACTGCTGACAAGTCATTTCAATTTCCGCCTGAGGTAGTCAGCCTAGCTGATTTGCGGTTAATGCAACAGGAACGATAGCAGAAACGGACCCTTAAAACGGCAATTTCATACCCGGCGGCAGCGGCAAACCTGCCGTTATGGATTTCATCTGTTCGGCCGCTTCGGTTTCAAGTTTTGATTTTGCGTCGTTGATCGCGGCGGCGATCAGATCTTCCAGGACCTCACCTTCATCGGGGTTCAACAGCGCGCGCTCGATCGCAACGCCTTTGCAATAGCCTTTGCCATTCAACGCGATCTTCACCATGCCGCCGCCGGCCTGGCCATCGATTTCGAGGGCCGCGATTTTTTCCTGCGCTTCTTGCAGCTTCGCCTGCATGGCGCCCGCCTGCTTCATCAGCTCGCCGAGGTCTTTCATGGTTCGTCGCTTTCCTCTTCCGCTTCTTCGTGCGCTGACGCGGCGATATCGCCCGTCGCTTCGTCACGCGGGTTCTTGTCGCGAATGGCGATGATTTCGGCGCCCGGGAAAATCTCCATCGCTTTCTTCACGAGCGGATGGGCGAGCACTTCCGCCGCACGCACGTCACGCAAGGTGTCGCTTCCGGCGCCTTGCGCATTGATCGAGACGATCCATTGGCGCCCGGTCCATTCTTTGAGGCGCTGCATCAACCGGCCCGCGAGATCGCCGGGCGCGCGGTCATGCATCCGCAGCTCGATGCGCCCTCTCTCAAACGAGATCAGATGCACATAGCTTTCAAGCTCGACTTTCAGTTTGGCGTCGCGTTTCAGATCCGCGAGACGCACCACATCGAGAAAGCTTTCGATTTTGGGGCCGGATGGCGTGTGCGCCGCCGCCGGCGACTGATAGGCGGCTGTCGGTTCGCTAAAGGCCGCTTGCGGCGCAGACGATCCGCGCGATGGCCGGGGCGCGCGCGGCGGCGATGACATTTCGCCCTCGCCTGAGAGCATTTTAAGCGCTTCGTCCGGGGTCGGAAGATCGGCGGCGTAGGCGAGCCGAATGAGCGCGATTTCGCCGGCGGCGACCGGATCGGGCGCCGTCTGAGTTTCCAGCAATCCCTTCATCAGAAGCGACCACGCGCGCGTCAGCGTGTTCATCGCGAGCGCGCCCGCCATGTCGCGCGCGCGCGCGGCGTCAGCCTCGCCTGCCGCGCCATGGGTTGCAGCGTCCGCGCCGGCGGCTTTGACGCGGGTCAGCAAATGCGCGATCTGCAACAAATCGCGCAAGATGACGGCCGGATCGGCGCCGCTGTCATATTGCGAGCGGAATTGCTCGAGCGCCGCTTTCGCGTCGCCTTTGAGCGCGGCCTCGAAAAGATCCCAGGTCTGGCTGCGATCTGCAAGGCCGAGCATGCCGCGGATCATCTCGGCGCTCACCGTCTCGTCAGCGCTCGTCCTTTGAATGAGCGCCTGATCGAGGATCGACAACGCGTCCCTGACCGAGCCTTCGGCGGCGCGCGCGATCATGAAGAGGCCGCCGCGTTCGACCAGCGCATCTTCTTTTTCGACGATCGACTGCAAATGATCGGCGAGGGTTTCGATCTCGATCCGCCGCAGATCAAAGCGCTGGCAGCGCGAGAGAACCGTGACCGGAAGCTTCCGGATTTCCGTCGTCGCGAAGATGAACTTCACATGCGGCGGCGGCTCTTCGAGCGTTTTCAATAGCGCATTGAACGCCGCCGTCGACAGCATGTGAACTTCGTCGATGATGTAGACTTTGTAGCGCGCCTCGACCGGGGCATAGCGAACCCCCTCGATCAGCTCGCGAATGTCGCCGACGCCGGTGCGCGAGGCGGCGTCCATCTCAAAGACATCGGGATGGCGGCTTTCGGCGATCGCGCGGCAATGCCGGCCTTCGACGGAGAGATCTATGGTCGGCCCGTTATCCTCGCCGTTCGGCCCGACATAATTGAGCGCCCGCGCGAGAATGCGCGCCGTCGTCGTTTTGCCGACACCCCTGACGCCGGTCAGCACATAAGCGTGCGCGATCCGGCCCGTCGCGAAGGCGTTGCGCAAGGTTTTGACCATCGCGCCGTGGCCGATGAGATCGTCGAAATTCTGCGGGCGGTATTTGCGCGCGAGAACCTGATAGGGCGTTTTTTCGGAAGCTTCGGCCATCAGGGGTCATTATCCCCTCGGGGCGCTACCCTGCAAGGCGCGTCAGCCCATCCGCGACGGATATGACCGGCCGGTAGCCAAGTTCGGCGCGCGCCTTTGCGTCGATGATCGTGCAGTCGCGGCTCATCATATGGGCGGTGAACCGCGTCACCGGCGGCGGCGCCTCGGCGTTTGCGAGCCTGAACAAAGGCTCCGCCGCGTTTGCGATCATCCGAACCATCCAGCCAGGAAGCGATTTTTCCCCAAGCTCGACACCGGCTGACCGGAGATAGGGTTTTAAAAATTCGCGAAAGACAACCGGCGCGCCATCGACCACGAAATAGGCCTCGCCCGATTTCCCAGACGTCAGGGCGAGCTCAAGCGCTGCGACGAGATTGTCGATATGAGTCGAGGAAGTCAGCGCGCGACCGCCGTCGATCCAGGCGAATTTCCCCGTCGTCGCCATTTCCTTCACTGCCGGCAGGATGGTCGTGTCGCCCTCGCCCCAGATCAGGCGCGGGCGGATGACGATGGTTTCAAAACCGTTCGCGGGATCGCTCGCCGAACGAACTGCCGCTTCGGCGCGCGCCTTCGTCGCCGAATAAGGAAAGGGCGATTGGGGCGCGAGCGGATAGGTCTCGTCGATGCCGCGCATATGCTGCCCGTAGAAAAGCGCCGCCTCCGTTCCGACATGAACGAAACGGCGAATGCCGGCGTCCTTCGCCGCTTTCAAGAGGCGTTCCGTACCCTGTACGTTGACGGACTCATAGGTCGAAAGCGGGCCCCATTCTTCAACGAAGGCGGCGGCGTGAATGACCGCTTCGCACCCTGCGAGCATTGAAGCGCTCACTGTTGCAAGATCGCCGCGAACAGGAACGGCGCCGGGCGCTTTGAGAGCCGCGTCGCTTTTTTCCGACCGCGATAGCGCGACAATCGAATGGCGCGGGGCGAAGGCTTTCGCGACAGCGCCGCCGACAAATCCTGAGCCGCCGGTGAGGAAAATTTTCATGGGTCCGCCGCGCTGCTGGCGAGAGAAAAAGTGGAAGGCTGAAACGACCCGGGCCGAAACTCGTTACGGCTGCTTCCTTCCGGACCTGACCGGGTTGGCGAGGGGTCCGTCCGCCAGCCTTCCGGGGGGCTATATCCGCGCTCGGCGCCGCGAAGGCAAGGGGGTCGGCAGGCGCCACCCCGGATCGGCCGCTTTTCGCGGTGCGTGCGCTTTTTTTCGCGCCGCTGCGGCCAGCGCTGGCGCCGGCGGAGCCTCGGCGTTAAATCGCGGCTATGTCATCGGCGTCAGACCAGATTACGTTTACCGGCAATCCGCTCGACCGGGCGTCTGACGCACGCGCCGATCCTTCGTGGATCAGGGCGCGACTCGCCGATCCTTTCAGCCTTTTCGTCCCGCTCTATCGCGGCGATCCGCTTCTCCGCGACGGTCGCGCGGTCTTTCTCGCGTCAGCGGCCCGCGCGGAATTGCCCTCTCTCACGCCTGTAGTTTTTCTCGGCCTTAAAGACGACGCGGCGCATTTTGCCGTCGATTTTTCCGATGCGCCTGCGCCGCAGGACGCGCCTTTTTCCGATTTCGGCGTCTACACGCCGCTGCGGGAAGCGGCGTTCGCGCTGGGGGATGCGAGCGACGATCTCGCAATTATCGGCGAGGCGCGCTGGCTGCTCGACTGGCATCGCCGCCATGGTCATTGCGCCGTATGCGGATCGAAAACAGAAGCCAAGGACGGCGGCGCAAAACGCCAGTGCCCTGATTGCGGGGCGGAGCACTTCCCGCGCTCCGATCCTGTGGCGATCGTCCTTGCAACACATGAGGACGCCTGCCTTCTCGGGCGGGGCCCGCATTTCCCGCCGGGATTTCTCTCCGCCCTCGCCGGCTTCGTCGAGGCATGCGAGACGCCCGAAGAATGCGCAGTGCGCGAGTTGCGCGAGGAAGCGGGCGTCTCCCTCTCCAATGTCCGCTATCAATTCTCGCAGCCTTGGCCGTTTCCTTCCTCGTTGATGATGGGCTTTATCGCCGACGCAAAGGACAAGACCACGAAGCTTGACGAAAGGGAGATCGTCGAAGCGCGCTGGTTCGGGCGGAAGGAGATTATGCAATTGCTGGAGGGCGAGCGCCGCGAGGACGTTCGTCTTCCGCCGCGCTTTACGATTGCGCGACGTCTGATTGAGCGTTGGGTTTCATCTTAGCGTTCCCGCGCCGACGGATAGACGCCGAGCAGTTTGAATTGCGTTGAAAAGAACGCAAGCTCTTCAAGCGCGAGTTTCACATTGGCGTCTTGCGGATGACCCTCAATATCGGCGTAAAACATCGTCGCGCTAAACGAGCCGCCCTGCATATAGCTTTCAAGTTTTGTCATGTTGACGCCGTTGGTTGCAAAGCCGCCGAGCGCTTTATAGAGCGCGGCTGGAATATTGCGCACCTCGAAGACGAATGTCGTCACGACGCGGGTTCCTTGACCCGGATCGACGGGTTCGCGCGACATGACGAGAAAACGCGTCGTGTTATGTCCCGCGTCTTCGATATCGGCTTTCAAAATCTCGAGGCCGTAAATTTCCGCAGCCTTCGCCGAGGCGACAACCGCTTCATCCATCCGTCCCGTCTCAGAGAGGAGCCGGGCCGCGCCCGCCGTGTCGCCCGCAACTTCCGCGCGAAGGCCGGGGCGCGCAAAAAGCGAGCGCACTTGCCCGAGCGCCATTGCATGGCTTTTGACGACGCGAATGTCTTCGAGCCGCGCGCCCTTGCGCGCGAGCAGCTGGTG
>JBBTJH010000224.1:0-12369 GCA_038059555.1 Pseudomonadota bacterium
CGCAGCTCTTCGCATTCGGCGCGAATTTCCTCGTGACTCTGTTCCTCCTTCTGACGCGGCTGTCGCACCGACAGCTCTCGCGCCTCGGCGGCCGCGCGTTCTTCTTCGGCGCGGTGGTAGGCGGCTTCCGCAGCTCTCGCCGCTTCTTCCGAAGCGGTGAGGCGCGCAGTTGCAGCGTCCAGCGCTTCGGCCTGTTCGGGCGTCGGCTCGATCCGGCTTTTTTCGTCCGTCAACTGAGCGATCTGCGCCTGCGTCTTTTGCAAGCGGCGCTCAAACGTCTCGATCGAGGCGGCGATCGAGCGGCGGCGCGCGTCGATCCGCGCGGCCTCGCCGCTTTTTTCCTCAAAAATCAGCTCGGCGGTTTTGACCGCGTCATTGGCGGCGTCGAGACGCGCTTTCGCCTTTTCGATGCGCTCTTTTTCGGCGGCCTCTCGCTGGCGCAGGCCCTCTTCTTCGAGATTGAGCGTGTGAACCGCGTCGTCGGCGTCGCTTTTCAAGGATTTCTCGCGCGCGAGATCGGCGGCAAGGCGCTCGATTTCAGCGGCGAGCCGGCGGATTTCCGCCTCCGCCCGCACGGCTTCCTCATCGAGATTTTCGCGCGCAACGGTCAAGCGATGGAGGGCGGCGGCAGCTTTTGCTTCATCGAGCCGCAGCGGGTCCAGCGCTTCATGCGCTTGGCCTTGCGCGGTCGAGGCGATGGCGGCTGCGCGCGCCGTTTCCTCGATCAGCTCGGCGATTTCCTTGAGGCTCTCGCCGGCCGCGTCGCGCGCGTCGACCGCTTCCTTCCAGCGAAGGTATGCAGCGCCCGCCTCAGCGCGGCGAATGTCGCCGGAAAGATTTCTGTAGCGCGTCGCCTGACGCGCCTGACGGGCGAGGGCGACTTTCTGGTTTTCAAGCTCGCCGATAACGTCGTCGAGCCGCGACAGATTTTGCTCGGCCGCGCGCAGGCGCAATTCCGCCTCGTGACGACGCGAATGAAGACCGGTGATGCCGGCCGCTTCTTCGAGAAGACGCCGGCGGTTCTGCGGCTTGGCGCTGATCAGCTCCGCGATCTGTCCCTGACGGACGAGCGAGGGCGAATTGGCGCCGGTCGAGGCGTCGGCGAAGAGAAGGTGCACGTCTTTGGCGCGCACTTCCTTCGAGTTGATGCGATAGATCGACTGCGTGCCTTCATCCTTGTTGAGAATGCGGCGCGAGACCTCGATCACATCGGAATCGTTGAATTCCGCCGGCGCCGTTCGATCCGAATTGTCGAGCGTCAAGATGACTTCGGCCCAGTTGCGCGACGGGCGCATCGACGTTCCGGCGAAAATGACGTCGCCCATGCCGTCGCCGCGCAGCGCCTTGGCCGACGTCGCGCCCATCACCCAGCGCAGCGCCTCCAAAAGGTTTGACTTGCCGCAGCCGTTCGGGCCGACAACGCCGGTGAGGCCGTCGCGGATTTCAAAATCCGTCGGTTCGACGAAGGATTTAAAGCCGACAAGGCGAAGGTTCGTAAATCTCACAGCAAGCGTCCCGACGACCAAGGCGTCAGCGCGCAAAAGCGCGCCGTCGCCACCCCAATCAATTCACCGAGCGCCGATTCTCGCAGGGAGGCAATTTTGGCGGACCGCCTGTGGAGAAAAGCCTGAACGGGCGAGACGCCTCGATTACGCAACAAACTCAAATCCTTCTCAGGCGCCGGCCTTTGCGACGGCGTCGGCGATCTGCTGCTCGAACTCTTCCTTGGTTTTGTAGACCATCTTCTCGCCATTGAGGATGAACGACGGCGTGCCGGTGACGTTGTATTTTTCCATGCCGCCTTTGGCGTTGCTGTTGACGATTTCAACGAGCTCCTTGCGCTGCAGGCATGCGTCGAGCGCGGCTTCGTCCATGCCCGCCTGGCCGACGATTTTCACCAGCTCCGCTTTGGGATTATCCTTGATCCATTCATGCTGGGTGCGGAAAAGCGCGTCAGTGACGAGGAAATAGGCTTCCTGTCCCGATTTTTCAGCAGCGCAGCGCGCCAGCACCGATCCGATCAGCGAATAATTCGCCGGCGAAGTTGGAAATTCGCGGAAGACCAGTTTCACCTTGCCGGTCGTGACGTATTTCTCCTTGATCTCCGGCATGATCTGCTCGTTGAACGCCGCGCAATGCGGGCAAGTGACGGAAGCGTATTCGATCAGCGTCACCGGCGCTTTCGCGTCGCCGAGCACCATGTCGGTTGCAAGGATCTCCATGCCCTTTTCAGCAGCGGCCGGCGCTGGGGCGTCGCCCTTTCCGGCGGCCGGAGTGGCGTTGCCGCAGGCGGCGATGAGGAACGGGGCGGCGAGGAGGACGGCGCGAAGCTTCATGGACTTAAGACCTTTCAGGGACATCCGGCCGCCCGCTCGGCTGGGGCGGCGATTCTTCCCCTAAATCGCAGACCGTCCCTTCGGTTACAAGATCAATGAAATTGCTCGAACGATCGTGAAAACGGGTGCGAAAATTTAGCGGGATCCGCCGGTCCTGAAGCGGGAAAGCCCGCCAGGCCGCGCTTGCGGTCCCGTTGGCGATGGTGTGTCCCCGCCGGCGGGGAAGGGCTTCGGGGCGGCCCCTTGGATGACAGCGATCTTGATAATGGTATCGGGGCCGAAATAATCATTCAACCGCCGCCGCAAGGTCTCCGCTGCGAACTCGACCGAGGCCGCAGCCGCACCGTGGGGGACGATCACCTCCAGCGTCCGGCCCGCCCGCCCGCCGGTCATCCGGCCGGGGCGGCAAAGCTTTGAGATTTCGGGCCCGGCGAGCGCCGTCCAGCGGGCGATCAGCTCGGGATCGACAAAGCGGGTCTGCCGGGCGAGCCCTTCAAGCACCCCGCCGGTGAACCGGCTAAGCCCCGGCGCGGCCGCCCGCAGCCCCCGGGTCGGAGGCGTCAGGCCGTTATCGCGAAGGGGCGGACGGGAGGGTTTCATGGGCGCAGCATAGCATAATTTTGCAGCGCCTCCTTCACTTGAATCAATGCTGACCGAGTGAAGAAACCCTCCCGTCGCTTCGCGCAGGCCTCCCTTTTCAAGGGAGGTAGAAGAAAGAACGCTGCTTTCTTCCTCCCTCCCTTGAAAAGGGAGGGCTTTCGCGCACGGCTTTGCGAAGCAAAGGCGTCCTGGCGCGAAAGGGAGGGTTAGAGATGGTGCGAACAGAGAAGAAACCCTCCCGTCGCTTCGCTCCGACCTCCCTTTTCAAGGGAGGTAGAAGAAAGAGCGCGTCAGTCTTTATAAATCGCGACTTCCTGCTTGTCGCCCTGTTTGTATCCGCGGAACATGCCGGCCGAATTGAAGTCCGTGACGAAGTCGCCGTTCGGCCCCAAGACGATGACGCCGCCGTCGCCGCCAGATTTCTGCAAGCGGTTGTGGATGACGTCGTTTGTCGCTTCAGCAACCGTCTTTCCCGCATATTCAACCTGCGCGCAGATATCGCGCGCGATGGTGAGGCGGATGAAATATTCGCCCCAGCCGGTCGCCGACACGGCGCAGGAATTGTTATCGGCGAAGGTGCCTGCGCCGATGATCGGCGCATCGCCGACGCGGCCATAGCTTTTCAATGTCATTCCGCCGGTTGAAGTTCCCGCCGCGAGATTCCCGTTCACATCAAGCGCGACAACGCCGACCGTTCCATATTTGAAATCATGCGGGAGGCCGCTTTCTTTTTTCAGCGCCGCCGCCGCTTTTTCCGCCTTCAACGCTTCCTGATAGGCGTTCCAGCGCGCTTGCGTCCAGAAATAGGAAGGCTTGACGAACGTCATCTTCTGTTCTTTGGCGAATTCTTCCGCGCCCTCGCCGATCATCATCACATGCGGCGAATGCTCCATGACGGCGCGCGCGAGGCGTATCGGGTTTTTGATATGAGTGACGCCGGCGATCGCGCCCGCAGCTTTGGTGCGCCCGTCCATGATCGAGGCGTCGAGCTCGTTCTTTCCTTCGCGCGTGAACACGGCGCCTTTTCCGGCGTTGAACAGCGGCGAGTCCTCAAGAATGACTATCGCCGCCTCAACCGCATCGAGGGCCGGACCGCCTTGTTCGAGCACCGCGTAGCCTTGATCCAGCGCCTCGCTCAGCTTTGCCTTGTAGGCGGCTTCCTCGGCGGGGGTGTAGCGCCCTTTTTCAAGCGCGCCGGCGCCGCCGTGGATGACAATGGTGATCGGCGCCGCAGCGAACGCTGGCGACGCGGCGAACAAGGCGCAGACGGTGAGTATGGAACGAATCATGGGGCCCTCCTCGCGGCAGTGTGTGAAACGGCGGGCCCGAAATCAAGGCTGGCCTTCCTTCTCCCTGTGGGAGAAGGTGGTGCGAAGCGCCGTATGAGGGTCCCGACTATTCACTTCGGGTGAGGAACCCTCACCCGGTATTGCAGCGCAATTCCTACGCTTCCTCGTGGGAGCGGTAGGGGCGCATCAAGGTCGAGATGAACGAACGCGATGTGCCTTACCAGTCGCTGATCAAGACGTGGCTCGCCGAGAAAGTTGATTAGGCGGGGCGACAGCAATCATTGGCGAAGCGCCGCACTCTCCCCGCTCATCCCGGCGAAAGCCGGGACCCAGGCGATAGCCCGGCACGCGGAGATCGATAAGAAAAAAGCTGGATCCCGGCTTTCGCCGGGATGAGCGGTAGAAAAAGTTAGTTCCTGAACATCCGGCAGCTGTAATTTCTGCGCGCGCCATTGTTCGAGTATGCGCGTGATAAAGGTCTTGCCCGCTAATCTAGCGCGCAAGGTTTTCGTTGGCGAAATCCCAGTTCACGAGGTGGTCGAGAAACGCTGAAATGTATTTCGGCCGCTGATTTTGAAAGTCGAGGTAATAGGCGTGCTCCCAGACATCGATCGTCAAGAGCGGTGTGACGTCGTCGGTCAGCGGCGTTTCAGCGTTCGATGTCTTGCGGATCGCGAGGCCGTCACCCGTTTTCACCAGCCACGCCCAGCCAGAGCCGAACTGCGCTATTCCGGCCTGCGCGAATGCATCGGCGAATTCACGATATCCGCCGAAAGACTTGTCGATCAGCCTGGCGATCTCGCCATTGGCCGCGCCGCCGCCGCCGGGCGTCATCGACCGCCAATAGAAGGCGTGATTCCACGCCTGCGCCGCGTTGTTGAATAACGCCGGGTCGCGCTCTTTTGACTCCCAGACGATGTCGTCGAGCGAAGCCTTGGCGAGCTTGCCGCCCTCAATCAGCGAGTTCGTCTTGTCGACATAGGCTTTATGGTGCTTGCCGTAGTGATAGTTCAACGTCTCCTCGGAAATATAAGGCGCCAAGGATTTTCTGTCATAGGGAAGTTCGGGAAGCGCGATCATTTTTGCTCCTTCCAAAAATTGATGCAAAAAGTTGCCCCGCCTACATAGGCGCACATGTATCAGTGACAACTATTGATCGCGGGATCTTGAGTGCTTTACTCCCAAATCGAGCAAGCTGCGACGATTTGGAGCAGCTCTCACACGTCCGGCAGCAGTAATTTCTGCGCGCGCCATTGTTCGACGATGCGCGAGATGAAGGCCTTGTCGTCAACGTCGACCGACCAGCCGTCGGTGAAGCTCGCCGTCAGGCTTCTCGGCACGGATTCGCGCGGCAGCGCGTCGAAACGGATGCGCGTCGGCAAGGGAACGCCCTCGCCGACCGCAATCGCCTCGCCGAGGCCGAGCGAAGGCAAGCACGCAAGAAGACTTGTCGAGGCGTCCGGCACTGCGGCGCGCAAGGCTTCCTGATCAGCCTGGTTTGCAAGGCGCATCGCAAAGATCGTGTTGCACTGAGAAAGGATCGTCGCGTCAAGCTCGGTTGGGCGCTGCGAGGCGACCCACAGCGAGACGCCGACTTTTCGCCCTTCCTTGGCGATGCGGACGAGCGCCTTGCGCGTCGGCGCAAAGCCGACATTTTCTTTCGCCGGCGCATAGCGGTGCGCATCTTCAACAACAATTGCAATCGGCGCGGCGCCGTGACTCCAGAGGCCGAATTCAAACGCAAGGCGCGTCACCACCGAGACGATCACTTGCGCCACCTCGACCGGAAGGCCGCCGAGCTCGATGATCGAGATCGGCGATCCTTCGACCGGGATGCGGAACAACTGGCCGAGGAACTCCGCCATCGTGTCCTGCACGGTGAGGCCGCCGAACATGAAGGCGTAACGCGCGTCCTGGCTGATGCCGTGGAGACGCGCGCGCAGGCGCTTGTAAGGCCCGGTCGCGCGCGCATTCTCAAGGCTGCCGAGCGTCTTGTCGATCAAGGTCAGCAATTCTGAAATGCGGAAGGGAACCGGCGTGTCGACAGTGATGTTGGAACCCTCGCGGCGCTCCGCCATCAGCTTGGCGGTTGACGCGGAGGCGCCGAGATTCATCTTTTTAGCGACTGGAATGAGATCGCCGAGAATTTCAATCTCCTCGGCGCAGTTGACGCGGCCGGGATAGAGAATTTCAACCAGCTCGTCAAAAGTCAGCATCCAGTAAGGCAGAGTGAGGCTCGACGTATCGAACACCACCGCATCGGAGCCGAAGCAGTGCGAATATTCGTTATGCGGATCGAGTATGACAATGTGGCCATGGTGATAGCGCTGCAACACCGCCTGCAGCATCAAGGTGATGGCGCAGGATTTGCCGGCGCCCGTGGTGCCGAGAATGGCGCAGTGGCGTGAAAAGAGATCGTTCACCGAAACCGTCGCCGGAATGGCGATATCCTGTTTGACGACGCCGATGCGAACGCTCGCCGATCCGTTGGCGGCAAAGAGCGCTGCAAGTTCTTCGCGCGCGGCGAGCTGCACTTCGTCGTGAAGGGTCGGATAGGTCGAGACGCCGCGACGGAACCGCGCCGGGGTCTTTTGCGTCGGCTTGGTGAATTCGCCGATCAGCTCAAGCTCGATGATGCGCAAATCCTTGCCGCCGCTGTCGAGCGAGGGCGCCGGAACGCTCATCGCCGAGACGAGGCCCAAGACGATGCAAGTGCCGGTGTCGATCGACAAGATCGCGCCAAGTTGCGGGCGATGCACGCGGTCGAGATCGGGGCGGTCTTCATCGAGCATCACCAGCGCGTGGCTGCCGTTGACGGAAACGACCTCGCCGATGCGGGTTTTGCGGCGCTGCGCGGCGGCGCGCAATTTGTCGGCGGCGGTGACATTGTCGAGTGCGGCCTGACTCATGCCATTCTCCTCATGTTGTTCTCCTCGCGCCGGCGCTAACCGGCGAGTTTCATGTCGTCGTCTTGCTCAAGGCTTGCCGCTTGCGGCGGCGGCAGCGCGATCCTGACCAGCGTTCCTTCGCCGATTTTCGATTTCACGGAAAAGCGCCCGCCCTGCATTTCGACAAAGGTTTTGGCGATCGCGAGGCCGATGCCGGGGCCGGCGAAGGAGCGGTCGAGACCGCGATGGGCGCCCTCAAACGCCAGCAGCGCCTGTTCGATTTCATCTGCTGTCATGCCGGGGCCGCGATCGCGCACGGCGATCTCGCCCCGCCCGTCATCGCTGAGGAGCGCGCGCACTAGAATGCGCGAGCCTTCCGGCGAAAACTTGACCGCCGTGCGGACGATGTGATCTAGCGCCTGGCCGATGCGGATCCCGTCGCCCCAGCCATTGGCGGCGGCGCCGTCGGATTTGATATCGATTGTGACTTTGGCGGCGTCGGCCGCAATCTTCGCGCGCGTCACCGCGTCGCTGAGCGCTGCGGCGAGATCGACCGCTGCAGGCTCCAGCGACAACTCTCCGCCGTCGAGCGCTGCAGCTTCCAGCAGAGTGTTGATATGGCTCAGGAGAAGATCGGCCGATTGCAGGACGTAGTCGGCGTAATTATCCCGCTGCTCGGCGGTCAGCTTATAGCTCTCGCCTTCCTTCAGCATGGTCGTAAAGCCGATGATCGCGTTCAGGGGCGTGCGCAGCTCGTGATTCATGTTCGCGAGAAATTCAGCGCGCGCCTTGATCGACATCTCCGCTTCCGCGCGCGCCGCTCTCGCCATGGCGCCGGCGCGGCGCACAGCCATCGCCTCCCCCATGCCGGTGGCGAAGGCGGACATCAGCGTCGAAGACGCGGAATCGTTTTTCGTCAGTGCTCGCATCGACCTTTCCCCGGGAAAGACGACGCTAGGGATGAAGCGCTAATGCGCCGTTAACCAGCGGGAAAAGAATGGGGGGAATGGTGAATGGTGAATGGTGAGCAGAAAAAACTCTCGAACTTGTCATCCCGGAAAATCGCCGCGCGATTTATCCGGGACCTCGTGCGGCGGGAGCGCTTTAAACGCACGGGATCCCGGCTCTCCGCGCTGCGCGCTCCGGCCGGGATGACACTGCATCCCTAGTCCCTACTTCCCCTCTTCCTTAACGATTCTTAAACACCGGCTTTCGTTTTTCGACGAAGGCGGCCATGCCTTCTTGCTGGTCCTCGGTTCCGAAGATCGAGTGGAAGAGCCGCCGTTCAAAGCGCACGCCTTCGGTCAGCGGCACTTCAAACGCGCGGTTCACGGATTCTTTCACCAGCATGACGATCGGCCATGAGTAGGACGCGATCTGTTTCGCCGTCTTGATCGCTTCCGCGCGAAGCTCGCCCTTCGGCACGATGCGCGAGACGAGCCCGCAGCGTTCCGCCTCCTGCACGTCCATCAATCGCCCGGTGAGGCACATTTCCATCGCCTTCGATTTGCCGATGAAGCGCGCAAGGCGCTGGGTGCCGCCAGCGCCCGGTATCGCTCCGATGGTGATTTCGGGCTGGCCGAATTTTGCGTTGTCGGCGGCGATGATAAAGTCGGCCATCATGGCAAGTTCGCAGCCGCCGCCGAGCGCGTAGCCCGCAACCGCCGCGATGACCGGCTTCCTGACGCGCGTCGTCTCTTCCCAGTTCCGCGTGATGAAATTCTCGTTGAAGGCTTCCATGTAGGTCTTCGCCGCCATTTCCTTGATGTCGGCGCCGGCCGCGAAGGCCTTTTCCGAACCGGTGATGACGATGCAGCCGATATTCTCATCAGCGTCGAGCTTCTTCAACGCCTCCGTCAGCTCGTCCATCAGCTCATTCGAAAACGCGTTCAGCGCCTCCGGGCGGTTCAGCGTGATAATACCGACAGCGCCGTCGGTTTCGAGAATGATCGTCTGGTAAGGCATGGGGAGGCTCCGGAAAGAGGAGTAGCGAATGGCGAATGGCGAATGGCGAATGGCGAATAGAGATCTTTCGGCAAGTGCGGCTACGCCGCTATTGGCTACTCCCTATTCGCTATTCGCTCAACTAAATCCCATCAATTTCAAAACTTCCGCCCGCGACCGGGGATCGTCGCGGAAGGCGCCCATCATCCGGCTGGTGGTCATGATGACGCCGGGCGTTTCGACGCCGCGGCAGGTCATGCAAGCGTGCGTCGCTTCGATGACGACGGCGACGCCGACCGGCTCCAGCACGCGCTGAATGCAATCGGCGATCTCAGCCGTCAGGCGCTCTTGCACTTGCAGTCGTTTTGCGAAGGCGTGAACGACGCGCGCGAGTTTCGATATGCCGACGACGCGGTCTTTGGGAAGGTAAGCGACATGCGCCTTGCCCATGATCGGCGCCATGTGGTGCTCGCAATGCGAGTGAAACGGAATATCGCGGAGCAGCACAATCTCGTCATAGCCGCCGACCTGTTCAAACGTGCGCTGCAAATAAGTATCGGCGCATTCCTCATATCCCTTGAAATATTCAAGGAAGGCGTCAACGACCCGCTGAGGGGTGTCGACAAGCCCCTCTCGCGTCGGGTCGTCGCCGATCCAGCGTATCAACTCCTTCACCGCCTCCATGGCGCGGCGGCGTTCGTCTTCGGTTCGCTCTCGCGGATGTCCCATCTGCTTTTATCGCCTTTCAATCGGCGGCACGTCACGTTGCGCGACGCCGATATAGTTCGACAAGGGGCGAACGAGCTTGTTCGCGGAAAGTTGTTCGGCCACATGCGCGGTCCAGCCGGTGATGCGCGAGACGACGAAAATCGGCGTGAATATCGGGATTTCAAAACCCATCAGGTAATACGCAGGACCCGTCGGGAAATCGAGGTTCGGATAGATGTTCTTTTCACGCACCATGGTCGCGTCGAGAATGCGGCTCATCTCCCAATAGTCGCGCGCTTCCTTCGTGCCGATGACATCGACCATTTTCTTGAAGGCCTCGGTCATGGTCGGCACGCGGCTGTCGCCGTTTTTATAGACGCGGTGCCCGAAGCCCATGATGTTTTTCTTCTTTGCGAGCGCGTCCATCATCCACGCCTCGGCGTTGCCGGCGCCGCCAACCTCTTTCAAGAGGTGCATGACCGCTTCATTGGCGCCGCCGTGCAGCGGGCCTTTCAAAGAGCCGATGGCGCCGGTCACCGCCGAATAAATATCGGAAAGAGACGAGGCGATCGTGCGCGCCGTGAAGGTCGAGGCGTTGAACGAGTGCTCTGCGTAGAGCGTCATCGAAATATCGAAGCATTTGACGATTTCCGGCGCCGGGACCTTGCCAAAGCACATATGGAAAAAGTTTTCGGAAAAACCGAGATCCCTCGTCGTCGCAATCGGCTCTTTGCCGTTGCGCACGCGGAAATCGGCCGCGACGATTTCCGGGATCTGCGCGAACATGCGGATCGATTTGTCGTAGAGCCCTTTGGGCGAGGAATCCCCTGCGCTGTCGTCCGCCTGGCCCATGAAGGAAACCGCTGTCCTTAGCGTATCCATCGGGTGCGCTCTGGGGTTCAGCATGCGGATCATCTTCAGAAGTTCCGGAGATATCCCGCGCTCCCGCCTTTCCAGCGCGACAAAGGCGTCAAGCTGCGCTCTCGTCGGCAGCTCCTTGTTCCAGATGAGATAGGCGACTTCCTCAAACCGGCATTTGGTCGCGAGGTCTTGAACCGCGTACCCCCGATAGGTCAGCGAATTTGATTCAGGCATCACTTTCGACACGGCCGTGTCATCCGCAACGACGCCTGCAAGTCCGTATTTTACTTCTTCTGGCATGTCCGTTCCTTCATCAGCGAGGCGATAGGCAATTTGGCAGTAGGCAGAAGAATTGCGGCTTCAGCCGTTAGCGCTTTTCTGGATTGATCGTATGAGCGATCGGAGCATTCGGCCTACCTCGTCTGTTCGCGCCAAAACGGCGGACTCAGATTCTGCGCCCAGTACTCCAACGCGCCGCGAAAGAATCAAATGCGTCTCAAGCTCCTTCACCGACCCTTGAGCGGTCTTCAGAAATTGAACATACGCGCCAGAACTGTCCCGGCCATACCCTTCAGCGATATTGGCCGCAACAGAAGACGCGCTTCGCCGGATTTGAGAGGTAAGCCCGTAAGTCTCTTCACGCGGAAAATCTTTCGTCGCGAGATAGCAGTGTTCAGCAAGATCCATCGCTCGCTGCCAGACAAGCAGGTCCCGATAAGAAGTTACTGGCCCCGTTCCGTCCATCAATATCGACCCCTGCCTACTGCCTACTGCCTACTGCCTTATTTCTTCCCGCATCCACTCAAACGACCGCTTCGGCGTTCTTTTTTGCGTTTTAAAATCCACGTGAACAACCCCGAAACGCGGCTCAAATCCTTCCGCCCATTCGAAATTGTCGATCAGCGACCAGACGAAATAACCGTCGACGCGCGCGCCCGCGTCGATCGCGCTTGCGACCGCGCCGATATATTTCGATAAATAATCGATGCGCAGTGCGTCGTCGACCTTTCCGTCGGCGCCGACCTCTGCCCGGTCGGCGACGCCATTCTCGGTGACGACGATCGGTAATTTGTACCGCGCATGTTCCTGAATAAGCGTCTGCGCAAAGGCTTTTGGCGCGATTTCCCAGCCCATCATCGTCACCGGCGCATCAGCGGGCGGCTTGCCGAGCGATAGACCGCCGGGCGCTGCGGGATCGCTTTTCACATAGGTCGGCGAATAATGATTGATGCCGAGATAATCGAGCGGCTGCCTGATTGCTTCAAGATCGCCGTCCTTGATGAGGCTGCCGAAGAACGGCGCTAATCCGTCCGGGTACGACCCAATGATCATCGGGTCGGCGAAAGTCCGGTTCCAGAAGAGATCGTAGAGCGCCGCGGCCGCTTTGTCGTCCTCGCTCGGTGAGGCCGGCCGCGCCGGTTGCTGGTTGCAAACGACGCCGATCTGTCCTTTGACGTTTGCCCGCAAGGCTTTGACCGCCGCGCCATGCGCGCGGTTCACATTATGCGCGGCCGCAAGATAAGCGCCGAAATCGGCGACGCCCGGCGCGTGATAGCCGACCGCGTAGCCGGCGCTCGTGAAAACGCCCGGCTCGTTAAACGTCGCCCAGCGCGCGACGCGGCTTCCAAACCGGCCGCCAAGGAGGGAGGCGTAGTCTTCAAACCAGCCGGCGATATCGTGATTGGTCCAGCCGCCTTTTTCGTGCAGCGCCTGCGGCAGGTCCCAATGGTAGAGGCAAAGCCA
>JBBTJH010000225.1:0-4930 GCA_038059555.1 Pseudomonadota bacterium
TAGAGGATGGTGTCCTCGGTGCCGAGGAACTTGGTGACCTTCTCCTCGAGGATCGCCTCTTCGGCCGTGTTGACCTTGTCCCAAGGCGGCACGCCGCCATAAGGGCCGGTCCAAGTCGCGAGCAAGGGGTTGTCAGCGGAAATCGATGGCGCCGCCGCCTGTGTCGCCGCGTCGGTTGCTGCTGGTTCTTGCGCCATTAGAGGCGCGCCGCCGAGCGCGATGGCGAGTGCGATTGCTGAAACGGCGAGATGCTTACCCACAATAGATTCTCCATTTGATGATTTAAGCGAAAACGCGTGTTCGCGTTCGTCTTGAACCCCGCGGCGATATGCCAGTATCCGCCCCAATTCGGCAATGCCTCACGGGATTTCAAGATATAAAACGTGGTCATTTTGCGGCGCGCCGTTTTAAGCGCCGATCGAAATCGCAGGAAGTTGCAGAAAGAGATCGTTTCGGAGCGTTTCCTGCTGCAGCGCTGTGAGGTCGTCGGCGAAATACCGGTCCTGATCCCAATTCGCCGCGCGGCTTCGGACGAGGTCGTAGACCTTTTGCAATCCTGCGGAGGTCTTCAGCGGCGCATGAAAATCGACGCCCTGGGCCGCTGCGAGAAGCTCGATGCCGATGACCCCGGCGGCGTTCTTTGCGATGCGCCCGGCCTTGCGCGCGGCGCCCGTCGCCATCGAGACGTGATCTTCTTGTCCCGCGGAAGTCGGAATAGAATCGACGCTGCCCGGAAAGGCGAGCGACTTGTTTTCTGAAACGAGCGCGGCCGCTGTCACTTGCGCGATCATGAAACCGGAATTGACCCCGCCATCGGCGACGAGAAAAGCGGGAAGGCCGCTCATCTTCGGATCGATCAGCACGGCCGTGCGGCGTTCTGATATTGACCCGATTTCGCAGAGCGCCATCGTAATCATGTCGGCGGCGAAGGCGACAGGTTCGGCGTGGAAATTGCCGCCGGAAATCGCTTCGTCCTTATCGGGGAAGACAACCGGATTGTCGGTGACGGCGTTTGCTTCAACGGTCAGCGTCCTCGCTGAGTGACGCAACAGATCGAGCGCCGCGCCCATCACCTGCGGCTGACAACGGAAAGAGTAGGGGTCCTGCACGCGGTCGCAATTGATGTGCGAGGCGTTGATCGCGCTTCCCGTCAGCATGGCGCGCAAAGACTTCGCGACATCGATCTGACCGGGCTGGCCGCGTAAAGCGTGAATGCGCGCGTCAAAAGGCGAGAGCGAACCCTTCAGCGCATCGACCGACAGCGCGCCAGCGCAGAGCGCCGCGCCGAAAACTCGTTCGGCCTTGAATAGAGCGTCGAGCGCGATCGAGGTTGAAACCTGCGTCCCGTTCAACAGCGCGAGACCTTCTTTCGGTCCAAGGTCGAGCGGCGCCATCCCGGCAGCGCGCAAGGCATCGGCCGCTTTCATCGTTTCGCCGTTCATGCGGATTGCGCCGACGCCGATCATCGCGGCCGCCATATGCGCGAGGGGAGCGAGATCCCCCGATGCGCCGACGGAGCCTTGCTCTGGAATGACAGGAAGCATTCCGCGCTTCAAAAAGTCGAGCAGGCGTTCGACCGTCGCGCGCCTGACGCCGGAAGCCCCGCGCGAAAGGCCGATGATCTTGGTCGCAAGGATCAGCCGCGTGACCCGCTCGTCCAGCGCGTCGCCGAGGCCGCAGGCGTGGCTCAACACGATCTTCTTTTGCAGTTCGACCAATCGGTCATTCGGAATGCGCGTATTGGCAAGGAGACCAAAGCCGGTATTTAGTCCGTACACGGTCTTATTAGAGGCGACAATGCGCTCAACGCTCGCGGCGGCGGCGTCGACTGCGGCAAAGCCCTCAGTGGAAAGCGAAACGTCAGCGCCGTTCCAGATCGCGCGGAGATCGGAGAGGGTGACTGAGCCGGGGGTAAGGGTGATGTTCTTCATTTTCTGTTATCTGACTCCGTCATTCCGGGGCGCAGCCGAAGGCTGCGAACCCGGAATCCATGACAATGTTTTGAACCCTGCGCCAATCTGGATTCCGGGTTCTCGCTTCGCGAGCCCCGGAATGACATAGAGAGGAGCTAGAATCACTTCCCCACCATCGGCAAATCCAAACCCTTTTCGTGCGCACACTCTACCGCGATCTCATATCCCGCGTCGGCGTGGCGCATGACGCCTGTGCCTGGATCGTTCCACAAAACGCGTTTCAACCGTCGCGCGGCGTCTTCCGTTCCATCGGCGACGATGACGACGCCTGAGTGCTGCGAGTAGCCCATGCCGACGCCGCCGCCGTGGTGGAGCGAGACCCATGTCGCGCCGCCTGCCGTGTTTAGAAGCGCGTTCAACAGCGGCCAGTCGGAGACCGCGTCCGATCCGTCCTTCATCGCTTCGGTTTCGCGATTGGGGGAGGCGACGGACCCTGAATCTAAGTGATCGCGGCCGATGACGACCGGCGCTTTCAACTCGCCTTTGGCGACCATCTCATTGAACGCAAGTCCGAGGCGATGGCGATCGCCGAGGCCGACCCAGCAGATGCGCGCCGGCAATCCCTGAAAGGCGATGCGCTCTTTCGCCATGTCGAGCCAGCGATGGAGATGCTTGTCGTCCGGCAAAAGCTCTTTCACCTTTGCGTCGGTCTTCGCGATGTCTTCCGGGTCGCCCGACAGCGCGGCCCAGCGGAACGGGCCGACGCCGCGGCAAAAGAGCGGGCGCACATAGGCGGGCACAAAGCCCGGAAAATCGAAAGCATTCTTGACGCCCTCGTCGAAAGCGACTTGCCGGATGTTGTTGCCGTAATCGAAAGTCGGAATTCCCTGTTTGTGGAATTCAAGCATCGCTTCGACGTGCTTGGCCATCGACGCACGAGCCGCGCGTTCGACTTTTTTCGGCTCGCGTTCGCGCAGCGATATCCATTCATCGACCGTCCAGCCTACGGGCAGATAGCCGTTGACGGGATCGTGCGCCGACGTCTGGTCCGTCACCGCGTCGGGGCGTACGCTGCGGCGGAGGAGTTCGGGCAAAATTTCCGCAGCGTTTCCGAGCAGCCCGATAGAGACTGCGCGCTTTTCCTTTTTCGCCTGGTCGATGCGCGAAAGCGCGTCATCCAGATCGCGCGCCTGTTCGTCGAGATACCGCGTTTCAAGCCGCTTTTCGATGCGCGATTGCTGGCATTCGATCGCGAGGCATGCAGCGCCCGCCATTACGGCCGCGAGCGGCTGCGCGCCGCCCATGCCGCCAAGCCCCGCCGTCAAAATCCACTTGCCGGCAAGATCGCCGCCGAAATGCTGGCGGCCCATCTCGACAAAGGTTTCGTAGGTGCCCTGAACGATCCCTTGTGATCCGATGTAGATCCATGAGCCGGCCGTCATCTGGCCGTACATCATGAGGCCCTTGGCGTCGAGCTCGTTGAAATGTTCCCATGTCGCCCATTTGGGGACGAGGTTTGAATTCGCGAGCAAAACGCGCGGCGCGTCCTTGTGCGTCGGAAATACGCCGACGGGCTTGCCGGATTGAATGAGGAGGGTTTCGTCCTCGTTCAACCGCTCCAGCGTCTCGACGATCTTGTCGAAACATTCCCAGTTGCGCGCCGCCCGGCCGATGCCGCCGTAAACGACGAGCGCGTGCGGGTCTTCGGCGACGTCGGGGTCGAGATTATTCATCAGCATACGGACGGCAGCTTCCGTCGTCCAGTGCTTGGCCTTGATCGTCGTCCCCGTGCGGGCTCGGATGGTGCGGGCGTTGCGTCTTGTGCCGGTCATAATGTCACTCGGTTTTGAGGGTGACGCGAATTAATGACGGTCACCCTCATGCTTTGTTGCCGCCGACGATCAAATCGGCCGGCCCTCCATGCGCGATCCAGTAGGAAAGTTCCGCCGGATGGTCGATGTTCCAGACCGCGATATCGGCGGCCAGACCCTCTTTGATCATGCCGCATTCCCCGTCAAGCGCGAGCGCTTTGGCGGCGTTCCTCGTCATGCCGGCGAGCGCTTCTTCCGGCGTCAGGCCGAACAATGTCGCCGCCATGTTCATCATCAGAGGCGCCGACAAAACGGGCGAGGTTCCGGGGTTCAAATCGGTTGCGACCGCCATTGCGACGCCGTGCTTCCTGAACAAATCGACCGGCGGTTTTTTTGTCTCCTTCAGCGCGTAGAAGGCGCCGGGGAGAAGAACCGCGACAGTCCCCGCGCGCGCCATCGCCGTGACGCCCGCTTCATCCGCATATTCAAGGTGATCTGCGGACAAGGCGCCGAATTCGGCGGCAAGCTTAGCGCCGTGCAAATTCGACAGCTGTTCCGCGTGGAGCTTGACGCTGAGGCCCGCTTTTTTCGCGGCTTCAAAGACCTGACGCGTCTCGCCGGGGGTGAACCCGATCCCTTCGCAAAAGGCGTCGACCGCCTCGGCGAGGCCGCGCGCGGCGACCGAGGGGATCATTTCGTCGCAGACGAGCCGCACATAGCCGGCGCGGTCCTCCTTATATTCCTTCGGCAGCGCATGGAGGCCGAGCAATGTCCGGCGAACGCGCATTTTTGCGGCGCGCGCGATCTCGCCCGCCGCGATCAGCATTTTTTCTTCGTCGCCTGCGGTGAGCCCGTAGCCGGATTTGATCTCGATCGTTGCAACGCCGGATCGCTTCAGCATCAACGCGCGGTCTATGCCGCTGGCGACGAGGTCTTCAAGGCTCGCCGCGCGCGTCGCTGTGACTGTGGAGACGATGCCGCCGCCGGCCTTGGCGATCTCCTCGTAGGAGGCGCCTTTCTGGCGCAGCTCGAATTCATTGGCGCGGTTTCCGCCAAAGACGAGGTGCGTGTGGCAGTCGATTAGGGCGGGCGTCGCCCAGCGCCCGCCGAGCGATACCTTGTCTTTCGCGTCTGGCGCCTGGAGTTCCGGGCCGACATACACGATACGGCCGCCCTTGACGCCGATCGCGCCCTGCTCGATCGCGC
>JBBTJH010000226.1:0-5935 GCA_038059555.1 Pseudomonadota bacterium
CGGCGGTTCCTTGTCGGCGGATGGCGGGACCTCAGGCGACCGGCATACGCCGGCGCCCCTTGTCTTTGCGTTAACTCCTCAATCGGCGCAAGAAGAAGGCGAGGCGCTGCGCGTTAAGGATTGCGGCGGGGAGAGCAAAGGGGAGGCCGGGACCGTAATGATACCGCAAAGGCATGACAGCTCCCGCATCGGGCTTCTCGGCGGGTCGTTCAACCCAGCGCATGACGGCCACCGCGAGATATCGCTGGCGGCGATCAAGCATTTAAGGCTCGACGCCGTCTGGTGGCTGGTGACGCCCGGCAACCCGCTGAAGGGCGGCGACTACGACTACGCCCCTTACGAGGAGCGGCTGGCGGCCGCCCGACGCACCTCTAGCCACCCGCGCATCGTGGTGTCGAATTTCGAGGACCGAAAAGGTCTTCAGTACACGGTCGATACGCTGGAGGCGCTGCACGATTTATGGCCGCAGATCCATTTCGTGTGGCTGATGGGCGCCGACAGCCTTGAAGGCTTTCACCACTGGAAAAACTGGCGGCGGATCGCAAGCCTTGTCCCGTTCGCGGTTTTCAACCGCCCAGGCCACGAAACGGCCGCGACCTCGAGCGAGGTTGCGCGCGAACTCGCCCTCTTTCGCACGCCGGCCGGACGGGCGGCCGAGATCGTCGACGCTTACCCGCCGGCCTGGACTTTCATCGAAACCACGCAAAATCCGGCCTCGGCCAGCGAAATACGGCGCAATCGTGCAGGCCGGGCGACGGATTGAGCCGATTTGACCGCGCTTTTTGGCGAAGAATTAAGGGCGCAAACGGTTGGCGAAGCCTGAAGGCGAGACTACATTGAATTTGCGGGAAGTTTCCTGCGGCTAAGTGGAGAGTACTTCTGAATTCCGAAAACCGCCCGGCGGCGCGCAGCAAAGCCGCCCTCAGCATCATCCCGCCGGCCCAGCCTGCGAGCGAGGGCGCCTCGCCTGAAAAACCCCAGATCAATCTCGACGACCTTGGGCCCGGAGAACGCGGAAAGGCGATCTTGCAACTCGTCCTCTCCGAGCTTGATGACGACAAGGCCGAAGAGATCGTGACGATCAGCCTTGGCGGCAAGACCGACATCGCCGATGCGATGGTCGTCGCGTCAGGGCGTTCTGCGCGCCATGTCGGCGCGATGGCGGAGAAAGTCGTGAAGCGTCTCAAAGACGCCGGCATGGGGCGCGCCCGCACCGAAGGCGCGCCGGCGTGCGACTGGGTGCTGATCGACGCGGAGGACGTGATCGTTCATCTCTTCCGACCAGAGGTCAGAAAATTCTACAATCTCGAGCGAATTTGGTCCGAGACGGCGCGCGCGCCGGTCAAGACCGACAGCTGACGGCTTCCTCATGCGCCTTGCCATCGCCGCGATCGGCCGGCTTCGCGGCGGACCTGAGTTTGACCTCATCAACGATTATTCAGCGCGCATCCGCGCCGCCGGAAGACCCCTCGGCGTCACCAGTTTCGAAATCCGGGAAATGGAGGCGCCCAAGGGCCTCAAGGGCGCTCAGCGTCAGGCGCGCGAATCGGCGTTGCTTGACCAAGCCGCCGGACCTGCCGCCACGCGCGTCGTTTTGGATGAACGCGGCAAGGCGCTCTCGAGCGAGGCCTTCGCGGCGCAAATTGCGCGCTGGCGGGACGACGGCGCCGGCGAGATCGCCTTTTTCATCGGCGGCGCTGACGGCCACGACAAAGAGTTCGCCGCATCGGCCGATCTTGTCATCGCTTTCGGCAAGGCTACCTTTCCCCACATGCTTGTCAGGGCGATGCTGGTCGAGCAGATTTACCGCGCCATGACGATTCTCTCAGGCCACCCTTATCATCGCGGATGAAACGCGCGCTCTTCCTCGCCGCCTATGCCTGCGCGATCGTCGCGCCGTCTGCCGCCTATCCGCAAGCCGCCAAACCCCAAAGCGAGCTCGCCGATATCGAGCGGCAGCTGAAAGAACGCCGCGATGACGAAGCGCGGCTACGCGACGAGGCGAAGGAGCGCGAAAAGGAAGTCGCGGCGCTCCGCCGGCGGATGATCGAGACGGCGGACGCGTTGCAGGATGCTGAACGCCGCGTCGGCGAGATCAGGAGCGAGACCTCAAACCTTGAAAAAGAGGAAGCGCGGCTGCAGGCGTCGCTGAAATCGCAACAGGACTCATTGAGCGAGGTTCTGGCCGCGCTTCAGTCGATTGAACGCGCCAAGCCTCCGGCGCTGCTGGTCTCGCCGGGCGACGCGGCGCATGCGGCGCGAACGGCGATGCTGCTCGCCGACGTGACGCCCCAGATTGAAGCGCGCGCCGCGTTGCTGAAAACCTCGCTTGCCGAACTTGCGTCCGTCAGAGCCTCGCTCGACGCCGAGCGCGCGAAATTTGAAAAGACCAATGACGAGGTCGGCGCGCGGCGGTCGATGCTCGCAGAGCTGTTGTCCAAGAAACAAGGCGAGAGCCGCGTCGCCGAGCGCCTCGCCGCGGCGGCGCAGAGCGAAACTGCAGCCCTCGCGGCGCGCGCGACGTCGCTCCGGGATATTATCGGCAGACTTGAGCGGCTCGCCCGGGTCGTCGCCCCGCGGCTGAAACCGCCGCCGCCGACACGGACTGCGGCGACCCCCTCGCCGATCCGGCCGATGCCCAAACCCGACCCCTATGCGCCTGCACGGGCTTTTGCGGCCGCCAAAGGGGCGCTCAAAACCCCGGTTGTCGGGAATGTGATCGGGCGTTTCGGCGGGGCAAAGCCTGAGGGCGGAAAATTCGAAGGATTAAGGTTTTCAACCACCGATCGGGCGATCGTCACCGCGCCTTATGAGGCCAAAATCGCCTTTGCGAGGGCGTGGAATCCCATCGGTAATCTTATCGTTCTGGACGTCGGCGCGGGCTACCATATACTGTTGATGGGCGTAGGCGCGTTCCTTGTCGAGGAAGGCCAAAGTGTTAAGGCGGGCGAACCGGTCGCGTCGATGGCCGGTCCGGACGCTGAATTAGATCTCGAGATTCGAAAAAATGGCGAGCCCGTTAACCCGTCATTGTGGCTCTCGGATAATGCTAAGGCCGACCCGGCGTCATAGCGGCGAAAGCTGCAAGTGCAGTCAGTTGCAGGAAAACAGGTGTTGAATGAAGAATTCGCTTAATCGCAAACCGGCAAGAGCCCGCAAGACCTTTTGGCGCAACGCCGCCTCGGCCGGCGCGTTGACGGCGGCGGCCCTTGGCGGCGCGCTGGTGACGGCGGCGGTGCTGTCGGCTGGCTTTGCGCGCTCGACGATTTCGGCGGACACGTTTCGCCAGCTCGATCTCTTCGGCGAGGTGTTTGAGCAGGTCCACCAGAATTACGTCGAGACGCCCGAGGACGCAAAGCTCGTCAAAGGCGCGATTGACGGCATGCTGGCGGGGCTCGATCCTCACTCAAGCTATATGGACGCCGAAAATTTCAGCCGCATGCAAGAGCAAACGCGCGGCAGCTTCGCGGGCCTAGGCATTCAAGTCGTGATGGATAATGAAGGGCCGGACAAAGGCTATGTCAAAGTCATCGCGCCGATCGACGATACGCCCGCGCAGCGCGCCGGCATACAGACGAACGATCTTATTTCCGAAATCGACGGCGTCGCCGTTCAGGGGCAGACGATCGACGAAGCGATCGAAAAGCTGAAAGGCGCCAAAGGAACGCCGGTTGAAATCACCGTCATCCGCGATCGCGAAAAGCCCGCGTTCAAAGTGAAGCTGGTGCGCGATATCGTGCGCGTCGCGGCGGTCACGCACCGCGTCGAAGGGCAATACGGTTTTATCCGCATTTCCAATTTCAGCGAGCAGACCGAAGACGGCCTCGTCAAGGCGTTCAAGTCGTTCGACAAGGATATCCCCGGCGGCGCCAAGGGCTATGTTCTCGACCTTCGCTCGAACCCCGGCGGGCTGCTCGATCAGGCGGTCGCCGTTTCCGACAGCTTTCTTGAAGGCGGCGAAATCGTTTCAACGCGCGGGCGCAATCCGAAAGACACGCTGAAGGAAATGGGAACGGCGGGCGATCTCGCCAAAGGCAAACCGGTCATCGTTTTGATCGACGGCGGGTCGGCGTCAGCGTCGGAGATCGTCGCGGGCGCGCTGCAAGACCGCAACCGCGCGCTGCTTCTCGGCACGAAATCGTTCGGCAAAGGCAGCGTCCAGACGGTGATCCCGTTGCAAAACGGCCTCCAAGGGGCTTTGCGCCTCACGACGGCGCGCTATTACACGCCCTCAGGCCGCTCCATTCAGGCCGAAGGCATTGACCCCGACATCATGATGCCCGTGCTCTACCCGGGCCAGGAAGAAGAGGGTGAGCACCCGACCGAGGCGAGCCTTCCCGGCGCGCTTGACGTCAAAAAAGACAAGGAAGCAGGCGTCAAAGCCCAGCCCGCGATCGAGCCAGTGAAATGCGGCTACAAGGAAGACGGCAAGACCTTCAAGGATTGCCAGCTCGAGCGTGCGCTCTCGATCCTTGCCGATACGACCGCTTATCGCTCGGCGCTGGCGGACGCCTCGGCCGGCCGGGCCAAGGCGCAATAAATTTCTTCCCCAAACGAGTGAAAAACGCCCCGCCTGCGGGGCGTTTTTCTGTTGCGGCGCGTTTTGACGCCTGAGGTTTTCCATCCGTTAACCCTGTTCTTCGTAGGGTGGCGGCCAAATTCACGGCCGCCCCGGCGCGGCGAAGGCTAAAAGAAATTCGATGCGGGTACGCCGCTTAAAGATACCGGTTTTGAGCCGCCTCACCTGGGCCTGGTTCTGCTTCGTTGCGCTTTGCGGCGTCGGCGTCGTTTATTCAGTTTTTGACAATGGAAGGACCCGTGCGGCCGTCGCAATGGCGGTCGAGGGGATTGAGCGCCTCGCCCCGCCCGCCGAGCCGAAGAAGGTCGCAAGCGATCTCGAGCGCTTCCAAAGAGAGCAAGAAGCGCTGGCCCCGACCTTTGCCGCCGACGCGCTTCGCCAGCCGGAGCTCCTCGAGGCCGAGGATGCGCTGAGCGGGATCGAGGATCCGTATCTTCCGCGTGAGGACGCGGCCGCCGACGTCATCATCACCGTTGACGGCGCCCCCGCGCGCGCCATCGGCTCTGCGCGGGCGAAGGCCGTGACGCCGTGGACGCCGGTCGCCGCGCCGGACGCGGAGCTTTTGAAAAGAACCGCCTACGGATCAGTTCCCCGCGTCGCCGCGGATGGGCGCAAGCCCTCAAAATTCTATGCGCAGCAATTCACTCCCGGCGACAAGCGTCCGGTCGCGCTGATCGTCGGCGGGCTCGGCATCAACCGCGCGCTCACCGAACGCGCCATCGACGAATTGCCGCCGCAAGTAACGCTCGCTTTTGCGCCCTACGCCAAGGATCTCACCTTCTGGACAAAGCGGGCGCGCGACGCCGGCCACGAAATCATGATCGAAATCCCGATGGAAAACCGCACCGGCGACGAGGAGGCCTTGGGGCCTGCGGCGCTGTTGACGACGCGGACGGCCGAGGAAAACGCCCAGCGACTTGACTGGATCTTGTCGCGCTTTAGCGGCTATTTCGGCGTCACCAATTATCTCGGCGCAAAATTTTCAGGCGACCGCGATGCGATGGAAGCGTTGCTCGCCCGCATTGATACGGCGGGTCTCGCTTATGTGGACGACACCGGCGCTCTATCCCGCGCGCGCGTCGTTGGCGAGGCAACGACCGTCAACCGCCTGATCGACCCCGGCTACGGCCCCGACAAAGGGCAGTCGCAGCGCGATCTTCAATCCCTTGAGAAAATTGCCGCAGCTGACGGCGACGCGCTTGGCAAGACCTATGTTCACGACGAAACGCTTACCGCCATCTCGGATTGGGCCTCGTCGCTCGACGAGCGCGGCTTTGCGCTCGCGCCGGCATCGGCCGTGCTGGCCATGCGCGCCGGAGACCGCTAGAGACGGGCGGAAGCTTTTCGCCCCGTGAC
>JBBTJH010000227.1:0-6038 GCA_038059555.1 Pseudomonadota bacterium
CGAGGGGAGGCCGTTCGCCGGTTTGGTCACGATGAATTCAGGGCCGTCCTTGCCCCACATGTGGCCGTTGGCGCCCATCGGGCCGACGCTTTTGAGGCCGAGCGCGCCGAGGGCTGCGTTGTAGAAGTTCTTCGAACGTTCGAGGTCGTTGGTGCCGACGACCATATGGGTGAAAATCGCCATAGGAATTCCTTTTGATGGGACAGCCGCTCTCTGCTCAGGCCGGTAAACGCAACAAGGCCCTCGCGGCGGCGGCGGACCATACGAGATCGCCTTTTTGTCGGCAATTCACCGATGCAGGAGATATTCAGGCCCGCCATCAGGGGAAAAATTGTTCTTGCTTTGTTCTTTTTCGGCGCTAGCATCCCCCAATGACGCGCGCCGCTGGCCCTTCCTCCTCCTCTAACCGCCCATTAGAGGTCAGACCGCCAGCCCAAGCGAAGGGTCGCGGCGCGCGTTCCAATTCATCGGGCCGGTTTGAGGCCCTCGCGCGGGAAGACGCCGACGACGGCTGGGATCGCGACGAGGATCTGCCGCCCCTTCCAACAAACGTCACGGCTGAAACGCCGCGGACGATCATCAATTACATCGAAAGCCCCTTTGTCGGCTTTGACCGCTCGATCAATCCCTATCGCGGCTGCGAGCACGGGTGCATTTATTGTTTTGCGCGGCCGACGCACGCTTATTATGGCCTCTCGGCCGGGCTCGATTTTGAAACCCGGCTGTTCGTGAAACCGAATGCGCCGGCGTTGCTGGAGCGCGAGCTTTCGTCGAAATCCTATCGCCCGCGTCACATTGCGATCGGCACGAATACAGACCCCTATCAGCCGATCGAGCGGAAATACGCGCTGATGCGCGGCATCCTCGCCGTGCTGTCAAAATTCAATCATCCGGTGTCGTTGCTGACGAAATCGGCGCTGATCGCCCGCGATATCGACCTTTTGCAGCCGATGGCGAAAGCCGGGATCGTCAAGACGATGCTCTCCGTGACGACGCTTGATACAAGGCTTGCCCGATCGATGGAGCCGAGAGCCTCGTCGCCCGCCAGAAGACTGGACGCCATACGTCAGTTAAAAGCGGCGGGCGTTCCGGTCGGCGTGATGACGGCGCCGATGATCCCGGGTCTCAACGATCACGAACTCGAAGACATCCTGAGCGCGGCCAAAGACGCCGGGGCTGAATGGGCCGGCTACACGATCATCCGTTTGCCGCTTGAGGTCTCCGCGCTGTTCCGGGAATGGCTCGAGGCGGCGTTTCCTGACCGGGCCGCGCGCGTCATGCGGCACATTCAGGATATGAATGGCGGGCGCGATTACGATGCCCATTGGTCGCGGGCGAAGGCCCCCCGCAGCGTCTTCGCCAAGCTGCTCGATGAGCGGTTCAAAAAAGGCGCGCGAAGATTGGGCATCGCAACCGACGCGCCGAAACTCGATCCGGATCTTTTTCGCCCGCCAGCGGAGAAGATCGCGCAGTTGACGCTGTTTTGAAGAGTGTTCGCATCGACCTTCCGGAGCCGGCCTGCCTCACTTCTTCGGCCCCAATCTCGGCCCGATACAATTTGATCTGCGAGCGTGATTTCAGAATCATGCCCGAAGATCTAGATTGTTGATTTGGCGCGCCTTTGCGCGCGAAACCGGTTTCCACTTTCGCGCACGGCGCGCTGGTTCAAACTTGATGACTCCTTTCCGATTTTCTGGTAGTATTCGCTGGAAATGAAGCGGGGAGTATTCAATGAATTCTCGTATATTATCGTTGTTGGCGATCGCGACAGCTCTCAGCGGTTGCGCGACTTACTATAAGGAGCCGTCTTCAAGCTCGCCGCGCGCCCAGATTGCCGGAAAACAAAAAGACTGCATTATCGGTTGCAAGGGCGGCGTATTCATTCAGGCGGTGAACGGCGTCCAGGTCAGCAATATGTGGAAATCCAACAATTATTATCTCAATCCAGGCCCGAACAGTGTGCTCGTCGCCATCAGCGATGCGGGGTTGTTCGGAGTCTGCGAGTTGAGCTTTAGCGCCGTTAGCGGCGAATCCTATTTGGCGACGCATGTGATTGAAGGGACGGCATTTGTCGTGACGACGCGCGACAAGGCGGCGAGTGAGGTCGCGAATTGCGTGGCTCCGATGGGGCGGGCACCCTCGACGTCTTACATGCCAATATTCATCCCGGTTCAATAACCATGATCCGCAGTTTTGCCGAAAGACGTACATCCATTTCGTTCGCAGCAGTCCTTGTGTTGTTTCTCGCACTGGGGGCTTGCGCTTCGCCGAGACCGCAACAATTGACCGGCGATGAAGATTTTGCCGTCATTTTCACGACGCCGGTCGAATGCGTTGCGCGCGGCGCATGCGTCGCCCGCGTGTCGGTTCAGGCGATTAACGGCGAGACCGTCAGCCATTTCTCGACAAAGTATAATTACAAAGTGTCGCCGGGTCCGGTATCTGTCATCGTGCTTCTGTTTCCGGTCAGCGGTGACGGCGTTAAAGGCGCCGCACAGGGCCTTTGCGAATTGAAATGGCTGGCAGTATCGGGCGAAGTCTACACGCTCGACCGCACCGCACAGGGAGGCGGTTTTCAAGTAACGGCGACTACCCGTGACGGCGCCGAGGCGGCGTCCTGCTTCGCGCCCTTCTCTTAACGTTAGTGCTGATGGGGGGACGCTCTTCCTCATTCCGGCGATGACGAAATGGCGTGCTTGCAGATAAGCTGCGCGAGGCCGTAATATCGCTCGGGACTTACGCATGCGACCTATGACTCTCGATCAAAAATCGCGGAACGAAATTGAAGCGGCGGCGTTTCGCCGCCTTGTCGCGCATTTGAACAAGCGGACCGACGTCCAGAATATCGATCTGATGATCCTCGCGGGGTTCTGCCGGAACTGTCTCGCGGACTGGACGAAAGAAGCCGCAGACGAACGCGGGATCGCTCTGACGAAGGATGAAGCGCGCGAGGCTGTCTACGGCATGCCCTATTCCGATTGGAAAAAGCTGCACCACCAGGAAGCAACGCCCGCTCAGCTCGCCGCCTTTGAGAAAGCGCACAAAAACCGCAGCTGAACATCATGACTTCGCCGCCCGGCCCCTGAGCGGCGTATCGCCGGGCACCGAATCGGCGAAGTGTTGTTTCTTATCTCAAACAATCGGTCCTTCCATGGTCGAAAATCCAACCTATGAAATCGAAGATGAGTTCGAGGGCCCGGTAGCCGGCGTCGATGAGGCGGGTCGCGGCCCCTGGGCGGGGCCGGTCGTCGCCGCCGCCGTCATCCTTGACCGGGCGAGCGCGCCTGACGGACTGCGCGATTCCAAAACGCTGACGGAAAAGCGGCGGCGCGAACTTGCGGCCTCCCTCTGGAAGACATCCCGCATCGGCGTCGGCGTCGCCAGCGTTGAAGAAATCGATTCGATGAATATCCTGCGCGCCTCGCTGCTCGCCATGGCGCGCGCCGTCGCCAATCTCCCGATCGCCCCTCGCATTGCAATTGTTGACGGCAATATCAAACCGAAACTGAGATGCCCCGCTTACACGGTCGTCAAAGGCGATCTTAAATCGATGTCGATTGCAGCAGCATCGATCATCGCGAAGACGACGCGCGACAGGATGATGCTCGAATTGTCGCGCGACTATCCAAATTATTGCTGGCATTCAAATAAAGGCTATGCGGCGCCGGCGCATCGCGATGCTTTAGCGCGCTTCGGCGTCACCCCACATCATCGGCGATCCTTCTCGCCGATCCACAACATGTTGTATGACGAGTCGTCAAATCCGCTTTTATCAACGACTCAGTAACCTTCGTTAAGACATTGACTCCAAAAGGTTTTTATTGACGGCGAGTCCCGCGTGACTCATTCTCCGCGTCCTTGTTCGGGAGGCGGAGAAATGTCGCAAACAAAAATCGACCGGAAAAAAGCGGCGGCGCTAAAGTCGATCGACGCGTCGCACCGCAATCCCGTCGATTGCCTCGACAAAATTCTCGCAGGCGATTCAATCGAGGTGCTGCGCTCGCTGCCCGACAATTTCGCCGATCTCGTTTTCGCCGACCCGCCTTACAATCTGCAACTGGGCGGCGAATTGACCCGTCCCGACAACAGCCGCGTCGACGGCGTCGATGACGAATGGGACCGCTTTTCGTCCTTTAGCGATTATGATCGTTTCACGCGCGACTGGCTGACCCAAGCGCGCCGGGTCTTGAAACCTGACGGCGCGATCTGGGTGATCGGCTCCTACCATAATATTTTCCGCGTCGGCTCCTGCTTGCAGGACCTTGGATTCTGGCTTCTCAACGATGTCATCTGGGTCAAATCGAATCCGATGCCGAATTTTCGCGGCACGCGTTTCACCAACGCTCACGAGACGCTGATCTGGGCGTCAAAATCGAAAGACTCGCGGCCGACCTTCAATTATTCGGCGCTCAAAACCGCCAATGACGATTTGCAGATGCGGTCCGACTGGCTGCTGCCGATCTGCACCGGCAATGAACGCCTCAAAGGCGTTTCCGGCGCCAAAGTTCATCCGACGCAAAAGCCGGAGGCGCTTCTCTATCGCATCATGCTGGCGACGACTGCTCCTGGGGACATTGTCGTCGATCCGTTTTTCGGCTCAGGCACGACCGGCGCTGTCGCTAAAATGCTGGGCCGGCGTTTCATCGGCATCGACCGCGACAAGGATTATATCGCAGCGGCCGCCAAACGCATCGCGGCGGTCAAGCCGTTCGACGCGCAGGCCCTGTCGGTGACGCCGTCAAAGCGGTCGGCGCCTCGGGTTCCCTTCGGCTCGCTGGTTGAGAAAGGCCTCTTGAAACCGGGCGCGACGCTTTACGCTCAGCAAAAGAAACACGAAGCCCGCGTCATGGCCGACGGATCGATCGCCGTCAACGGTCCTGAAGGGGAGATCGAAGGGTCGATCCACAAAATCGGCGCGCATGTCCAAAAAGCCGACGCCTGCAATGGCTGGACGTTCTGGCACTACGAAACCAGGACGGGCTTGAAGCCGATCGATTTCCTGCGCGATAAAATGCGGAAAGAGGCTAAAACCTGATTATCATAGGGATCGTAAAGCGGCGTTCCGGGCATACGGGAGCGGACAATGCGTCAGGAAGCGTTTGATTTTGTCGGCAATCTCGACACGCTTTTAGCTGTCGTCGTCGGGGCGATGCTTGCGACCATCGGCGGCGTTGTCAGCGAGCATTATGAAGATGCGATCGAACGGCGCCGGCGCGAGCGCGATGCGGCCCGCTTTTTCGGCGAAATTCTCGGCTCGATTGACGAGCTTGTCGACCGCGCCATTCAGTCGCAAAAATTCGGCGACCCTTGGGGCCCGGTGACGATGCGGCTTTTCCGCACCGCCATGCGAGAGGCGGAAGTTTACGATCGCAACCGCGAGCGGCTCTTTGACATCCAGGATATGGAGCTGCGCACGCGGATCCACGCTCATGTGATCAGCGAGATATTTCCGCTGGAAGCGATCATTGAAGGGAGCGACAGAATCGCGTCGATCACGGAGCGGCTCGACGAGGATCTCTCTATGACGGATGAAAAGCGCGCGAGATTGCAAGAGCGCCTTTCTGTCTGGATCAATTCGCGCCATACGGGACTTCAATTCATCGACGGCGAACGCAAGAAAACGCCCGATATCTGCAAAGGCCTTGAACGCCTTGCCGGCGTCCAGTTCCGCAAGTCCCTGCGCGCCGCGCCGGCCGCCCCTCAGGCCGGCAATACGTAATTCTTGAATTTTTTTCTCAATTCGGTTTTCAGCACTTTGCCCGTCGCGCCGAGCGGCAATTCCGTCACGAATTCGACCGCGTCCGGCCACGCGATCTTGTCCAGTCTTCCTTTCAGGAATTCCTTGATCTCGTCGGGCCTTGGATCCTGGCCTTCGCGCTTGACGACGATCAGCAAGGGTCGCTCCTGCCAGCGCGGATGAGTGACGCCGATGACGGCCGCGTTGGCGACGCCGGGGTGCATCAGCGCGGCGTTTTCGATGTCGATTGACGAGACCCACTCGCCGCCGGTCTTGATCACATCCTTGGCGCGATCGGTGA
>JBBTJH010000228.1:0-5635 GCA_038059555.1 Pseudomonadota bacterium
CCGATTTCAGCGGTTGCGCGCCCCCGCCGGCGCGGCTATAGACCCGCGTTCTCCTACGCCCGCGCAAGCTGGCGTAACGTCTTCGTTTGGCGTTTCCCGCGTCAATCGCGGGCCCCGTGGAGGGGTGGGAGAGTGGCTAATTCCAGCAGACTGTAAATCTGCCCGCTTCGGCGTACGGTGGTTCGAATCCACCCCCCTCCACCATTAATTCCATATAGTTGAGACGTTCGATGAGCGAGCAGCACTGCATTGTTGTCAGTCGCAGGCCGCTGTCGGTTCATCTCCACAAATTTTTGTCTTCGCCACGCCAAGTCTGGCTGAACATTGTAGGCGATACGCACCCGCATGGGAAAAATTGGAATTGAGGACTGTCATATTATGTCGGGCGCGCTTTTTGCGCTTGTCGCCACGCTGAAGGTGTCATCGTTCTGTTAGAAATCTGTCGTGAGGATGCGACAAACGCCTCGTAAATAAACCGTCGAAGAGACGTAAATCGGTTGGGGAAATAGCAGGCAAGAGGCGCAGGCCGAGATTTCGCTCACGGCGGAATTCGCGTCGGAGCGCCCGAACGTCGCCAGCGCCGATGTGCACGACAGGGTATGGTGAAGAAGATTCAATCCCTCGGTCTTGGGCGATCCTGTCCGCGGTGCAAGAAATTCACCGTCATATTCAGTGGCGTCGGTCTCGACGCGGTTCACCTGTTACCGGTGACCGGCAAATTCAAATATCCCTGCGGCAATTGCTCCTGGACGCTCGAATGCGACACCCGTTTTCTGGAGCCGGCCAAGGCTTCCGACAAATCGGAAAAAATTTAGAACCCGCCTCAGCTGGATAGATAAGTCATATAAACATGCGCATTGCCGGCGCTTGATTACAGTCTGCGTACGTATTCTATTTTCATGAGTCAGCCCTCCTAATTACGATGCCGCACGCGCGATCTTCAATGTCACGTCGCTGACAAAAAACAATCACTGAGCTGTAACAGTCGCTGTCTAGGGGAAGCGCCGCTGCGGCGCGTGGGGCGCTGCGCGATGCGGTCATCGCCAACAATCAAAGCGGGGCTAATGTTCATGCGCCAATTGAAAACTCTGAAAATCGCACTCTTGCTTGCAACGTCGGCGGCGATCGCCGCTTGCTCTAACGCGGAGATCGCATCGCCCGGGGCCGGAAACCCGATCACCCCGATCGTCATCCCGCCGGGGGGCGGCGGCAGCTCCGGCGGCCTGTCGCAAAACCTTGTGCCTCCCTCAGGCTGCTCGGCCGGCACGACGCAGGTGACGCGCTCGAATTTTTCAGGATCGACAACGACATTCGCGGTCTGCTTGCTGAACAATAGCGCAGTTGCGGCGGGCCCCGTCACAGTGTCGCAAAGCTCGCAATTCCCGGTCCTGATGGAGGATACGGTTTTCGTCGGCGCCGACGGAGGTTCCGCCGGAAATCTCACCATCGGCGCGGGCACGGTCCTTTTCGGTAACGATGGGGACGGCGTCGATCTACTGGTCGTGACGCGCGGTTCTCAGATCAACGCAAACGGCACTGCGTCATCGCCCATCGTCATGACTTCGGTGCAAGACCTCCTTGATGACGGCCGCGCCAACGGCACAGGCGGCAGCGGACAATGGGGCGGCGTCGTGATCAACGGCCGCGCGCCGATCAACGACTGCACGGTAAATCCCGCCGCCATTCCGGGATCTGCGAATTGCGAGAAGGACGGAGAGGGCGGTTCAGGCCTTTTCGGCGGCGATCAGCCGAACGACAATTCGGGCGTCATGCGCTACGTCCGCATCCAGCATGCCGGGTTTCAGTTCTCATCGACCAACGAGCTGAATGGTCTGGCGCTTCAGGGCGTCGGCGATGGAACGACGATTGATTACCTTCAGGTTCACAACAACGCCGACGACGGCATCGAATTTTTCGGCGGCACGGTCGACGTTCGCCACATCGTCCTCACCGGCAATGATGACGACTCTTTCGACTGGACTGACGGCTGGTCCGGCGACGCGCAGTTCCTTTTGGCGTTTCAATCGACGGGCCGGGGCGATAACGGCTTTGAAGGCGACAATCGCGGATCTGACGCGCTGCTGACGCCGCGCTCCAACCCCAATATCTCCAACTTCACCCTGATCGGCCGCTCGAATGACAGCAGCAATGAAGGCGTCCAGCTCCGGGCGGGAACTGACGGCACGCTGATTAACGGCATCATCGCGGGCTTTGGCTCAGGCATTGAATATGTTCCGACTGCGACTCTGTCAGATCCGGTTGTCGATTCGATCGCGCTTGGCGGAAATCTATCAGACGGAGACGCTGCCGGACTGACTTTGTTCGGCTCAGGCGCAAATAATCAGATCTTCGCCGCCGACACGCTGAACGGCGTCATTCCGGGCGTCAACGAGAACTCGGTGACGCCGACGTCTCCCGCGACGCTCGGTTCGTTCTTTACTGCGGCGAATTATGCGGGCGCCTTCGCCCCGACAGACACCAATGCATCTAACTGGACGAGCGGCTGGACCGTCGCCGTTCCGGGCGCTCAGCCTACGGGATGCCCTGCCGGCACGACGGCAACAGGCGAAGCCGTTCCCTCGGGACGAGCAGAATCGCAGATCTGCCGGATCAACCGTCCGGTGACGGCCGCAGTGACGCTAACCGGCGGCAACCTTTACGAACTTGAAGGCTCAACCTTCGTCGGCGTCGATCTTGGACCCGATCCCGCAGCGCCGCTCGCCAATGGCGTTGCGGCCTCGCTGACGATTGATCCAGGCGTTACGATTTTCGCGGAAGGCGGCGCGACCAGCGACCCTCTTCAAGGCGCAGGCGATACGGGCCCCGATGATCTCCTGGTGATTTCGCGAGGCTCGCACCTGAATGTAAACGGTTCAGCTGTCGCGCCGGTCGTAATGACGAGCCGCGAGGAAGTCTTCAACGGCGCGGGAGCTGCGACCAACTGGGGCGGTTTGGTCATCAACGGCCGTGCACCGATCAATGATTGCACGGTCAATCCTTTGGCGACGCCGGGATCCGTCGGCTGCGAAAAGGACGGCGAAGGCGCATCGGGCCGGTTCGGCGGCGCGACGCTTTCCGACAATTCCGGAAGCATCAACTACCTTCGCGTTGAATTCTCCGGAAAGCAGTTTTCTGCGACCAACGAGCTTAACGGCATCGCCCTGCAGGGCGTTGGAAACGGCACCTTCATCGACTTCGTTCAAGTCTACCAAACGGCGGACGACGGCATTGAATGGTTCGGCGGGACGGTTGACGCCAAACACGTCGTTATCACCGGGCAGGATGATGACGGTCTTGACTGGACCGACGGCTGGGTGGGCCGGTTGCAATTCGCGATCGTCAACAAACTCGCTGGCGGCGACAACGGCGTCGAGGGCGACAATCGCGGATCGAACCCGTTGTTGACGCCGCGCTCATCGCCGGTCTGGTCAAATGTAACGCTCATCGGAAACCTCATCGGCGAAGGCTTCCAGGTTCGCGCTGGAACCGACGGCGTTTTCGCTAACATGATCGTCAGCGGTTTTGCCGAAGGCATAGATTACACGCTGACGCCCGGCCTTTCCGATCCGAGCGTCGACTCGTTCGTGCTGACCGCCAACACGGCTCAGCTGACAAACGACGCGCCGACGATTTTTGGAGCCGGCGCCAATAATATCCAGAACACCGCGTCGTCTCTGACTGCGCGTGCGGGAGCGACCCTCGCGCTTGTTCCAGGCGCCAATGAAGCGACGACGGCGGTCGACCCGACAACGCTCGACGCGACTTTCTTCGATCCGGCAATTTATCCCGGCGCGGTCAATGGTGCGGGCGACGATTGGTATCTCGGGTGGACGCGCGGTCTTTAACGCAACCAAATCGGGCGGCGGTTAGCGCCGCCGCCCGGCGCTTAACGAAGTACAAATTAATTGCCGGCTGACGGCCGAGTACAGGTGGGGCTATGACCAAGGTTCAAAACAAATTGACGGCGATGCTTCTCGGGACATCGTCGCTGGCGCTTTGCGGGGCTGCGTCCGCTCAAGAAGTCGATATTTCGATCCCGACCGACGAAATCATCGTCAGAGGCATCAACATACCAGATGAAAAACGCGCCACGTCGGAAATTTCGGCGGTGCTTGACGAAACTTCTTTTGACAGGACAGGCGACAGCGATATCGCCGAGGCGCTCCGCCGCGTCACGGGCATCTCGCTGAGCCAGGGCCGCTTCGTCGTCGTTCGCGGTCTTAACGAGCGCTACTCCAGCGTAACGATCAACGGGTCTCCGCTGCCGAGCCCTGAACCGCTTCGCCGCGTTGTGCCGCTCGATATTGTTCCGACATCGATCCTCGCCGGCACTCTGGTGCAAAAGACCTTCTCGCCGCAGTATTCCGGCGAGTTCGGCGGCGGCCTCGTTGAGTTGCGGACAAAAGGAATTCCGGACGAGCCCTTCTTTGAAATCGGCGGGTCAATCGGCCTAGACCTCTCGACCAGTGGTCGCGATGGGCTCATCCATGACGGCGGCAAGCGCGACTTTCTCGGGTTCGACGACGGAACGCGCAACACGCCGCCGCTGTTGTTCGGAAATGGAACCATTCCGCCGGAGATCCAGGATCAGGTGGATATCAGCATCGAGAGCGACAAGACGCTGCTCGCGCTTGAAAACACTATCCCGCCGAACTGGGGCGTCGATACGGCGTTCGGATCGCGTTTCGATCTATCGAATGACATAAGCGTCGGCGCCACATTTGCGTTAGGCTATTCGAACGAGTGGCAGACCCGCGAAGGCCGCCGTGAACAAGGGTTCCGTCAATCAGCGACGATATTCGACGTCGACGCGTCACAGGCCTTCGATTTCGTCTCAACAACCAATACGATTGAAACCAACGGGTTTGGCACGTTCGGCATTCAAATCGGAGACAATCACGAAATCACCTCCACCAATTTCATGCTGCGGTCGACGTCCAAGGACACTCGACAGTCGGTCGGTCTCGATGGAAACGACCCCACGGGAGCTGAGTTCCTTCGCACCAACCTTGAGTTTTTCGAGCGCCAGGTCTGGCAAACGCAGATTGCCGGCGACCATGTGTTTCCAGGGCTCAACGATCTTTCGGTAAAATGGCGCGGCGCCTATGGCGAAGCGTTCCGCGATGCGCCCTATCAGCGCGAATACACCTATATTCGCGATCTCAACGTCGCCGGCTCGCCTTATCTCTACGATGCGAACGGTCAGGTCGGTTCGACGCCGCATACGCTCAGTTTTTCAAAAATCGAAGACACCAACATTGATGCCGGTATCGACATAGTCCTGCCGCTGATCGTCGCGGGGACGGAAGTCGATCTGAAAACCGGCTACGCGTATACGGACAAGGATCGCGGCACGCTGGCGCGAAATTACGAATATGTGTCGCAGGTTCCCGTGCCGCAAATCATCCTCGGCAGCCGGGCGGACCAGCTTTTTGGACCGTCGGTCACGGGAACGTCAATTTTCGATCTGACATTCGTCGGCGCGGCCATCGATCTTGATAACTCTTTTTCAACGCTAAAAGTACACGGCGCCTATGCCGGCGCCGACATCCAGCTCGGTTCCTTTGTGCGTCTCGCCCTTGGCGGCCGATATGAAGACGGCGAGCAGTTGACCAGCGCATTTTCGACCCTGACG
>JBBTJH010000229.1:0-15597 GCA_038059555.1 Pseudomonadota bacterium
CCCGTACCCCCAACAACATTTTCGATTGAGACGAGTTGATCGACGCCTATTTCTGGCCCAGACGCCTGATCTCCAAGCTCTGATAAGTCGACCAAAATACCGAGAGAAGTCGACGAGAAATCGACTGTGTCGATATCGGGACCGCCGTCGTAGTAGTCATCGCCTTCGCCCGAACCGCCGACCAGCCAATCGAAGCCGCCGCCTCCGTAGACACGATCCGAGCCAGCACCGCCTTTAAGGACATTATCGAACGAGTTTCCCCTCAATAAATCATCGCCCGCACCGGCGATCGCCGATACGACGTCTATTAGTCGGTCAACTCCAACTCCGATTCCTCTCGCTATACCCAAACTTAGGTCGATTGTTACCGGCGCTATCAAATGTGATGCAATATACACACCGCCAGCAAATGTCTCGTCCGCTGCTGTAGTTAAAAATAGATTCCAACTTTCAATGATAGCCTCGTCGACTAGATTTGGCGCGTCAACAGACCAAACATTATTCAAATTATTTATATCGAGATTTATGTGTGGATCGGTTCCATTTTGGAAATCCAAAATCGCATCACTCCGAGGATCGATATTTCGATCTGTTAGATATTCAGCGATTGCAACATATAAATTAACGTCGTGGAGATCGACTCCATTAATAGGGGGAAGCGCGGTAGCGTCATCGACAATAAACTTTAGCCCATGCGTTACTCCGAGATACTCCGCAGAACGGATTATATCTCCAGCGACCAAGATATTTGTGATTTTTGGATCGAAAACATCTTGTCCGATAATTTCAAATCCCGGCGACGCGAATGTGACGACTTTGATGTTCGGTAGGGACGCGTTTCGAAGATAGAATTCCTGCGCCATGGCGGCGCCAAGGCTATGACCGGTTACAAGTACGTTTTTAATAGTCGGATGATTTGAGACATAGCTATTGATTGCATCTTCGAAATTTGCATTTGCTGTGTCGTCCGAAAAGAGGTCGTAGTGAGATTGTTTGTCGAGCCAGTGAAGGTGGTCTGGGTCGGTTAGTGCTGGATCATTCGTACCTCTAAACGCGATGTACAACGTATCGCCGATAGTTCCAACAAGAACCGCCGCGTTGTCGTTCAGAAATATACCATCAACAATCCCTGTTACGGGAAAATCTGGGTTTGAAACAGATCGAGGGGCGAGCGTCGGAAGATCAGTCGCTGTGAGAAATTGAAACCCGGAAATCAAAGATAATGCATTATACTGAGCTAATGTTGACGCATCTTCCGCGCTATCGACACCATTAGGATTCGTAAGCGCGGGCTGCGGGATATGGTACGCGGCTTGAGATAAGTGAGCTATAAACGCAAGCGAATTTTGAGCGACTACGAAAGAACTTCCCGCATCATTATCGAGAATTGATACGCGCGCAGATGCGTTCCCAAGGATCAGGCCTTGTGGATTGTCGAGCTTCACGTCGAAATACTCGGCAGCCTCATTCGCGACATCGTCGTGAATAAAGACTTTGATCTGCTTTTGTTGTTCACCTGGTTGGAACGTTATCTTTTGGTCTACCACACCGTCGTAGTCCGCATCGGCAGCGCGCGCTGTTCCGTAAAAAGTGCTATAAAAGACTGACGTTGTCTGCGTCGCGGGTTGATCAAGGGAAACGGTTAGGACCGCATAGCCGTCATTTTCGTTCACCGTGATGTCCGGCCCAAGCGATACGATGAGCGACGATGCGGAAAAGTCATCATCCTGAATAGTCCAGTTCGTCTTGGCCAAATAAGCGCCGATCGGATCAGATGCATTTTGCTGCACGATGAAGCCAAAGGTTTCATCCGATTCAACGTCAGCGCCGTCGATCACAGATACTGTAACCGTTTTGGACAGTTCGTTAGTTGCGAAGGAAACCGGCTGGTTCGCTATGCCGGCATAGTCGGTATTGTTTGTCGCATACCCGTTTGCTCCGCCGTGAACGGTGCTGACATACACTGTTTCCGCCGGCATTCCGGCCGAGCGAGTGA
Source organism: Pseudomonadota bacterium (assembly GCA_038059555.1). Taxonomy (GTDB): domain Bacteria; phylum Pseudomonadota; class Alphaproteobacteria; order Caulobacterales; family Parvularculaceae; genus Amphiplicatus. Next base: position 1,997 of record JBBTJH010000229.1, read on the forward strand.
TCGTGAAGGTGACCGCCCCGGCATTTTCAGAAACTGGGTTTGGATTTGCGGAAACCGTATATCCGGTTGAAGCGTTGTCGTCGTCTTGAATCGTCCAGTTGGTCTTCGCTAAAAACGTGCTGACCGGGTCCGACGCGTTCTGCTGCACGATGAAACCGAAAGTCTCTGCGGCCTCCGCTATCCCGTCGTTGACGAGCGAGACCGTGAATGTTTTCGATGTCTCACCCGAAGCAAAAGAAAATCCTTGGCTTACGACACCGGCGTAATCGCCGCTATTGGTTGCGTAGCCATTGATCGAACCATTTACCGTGCTGACATAAACGGTCTCCGACGGAAGACTCCCGGAGCGTGCAATCGTGAAATTCACAACACCGTTATTTTCCGTGACCGGATTAGGATTTGCTGTAACGGCATAAGTTGTCGTCGACGCATCATTGTCGGTAATGGTGAAGGTCGACTTGTCGAGATAGGTCCCGACCGGGTCGGTCGAGTTCTGCTGGACGATGAAGCCGAAGCTCTCGCTGCTCTCGACCGTCGAATCGTTGGTCGTGAACACCGTCACCGTCTTCGAGGTCTCGCCCGAATTGAAGGTCAGCGCCTGGTTGAGGATGCTCGTGTAGTCGGAGCTGTTCGAATAGCCCTCCGTCTGCGTCGTGCTCACATAGACCGTCTGCGAGCCCGTCCCCGACGACCGCGTCACCGTGAAGGTGATCGAGCCGCCCTCCGTCGTCGACGTCGATACCGGCGTGATCGAAAAGGTCAAAGTTGTTCCTCCTCAACTTAAGTAAAGATCAAAACAGCTACAGCATTAATGTAAAGCGAATTTGCACTGATATTACAGAGACGAAATTCAAGTTAAAGCTCTACAACTACCCCCGTCCCGCACGACCTATTGACTGCATGACCTATTGACGATTCCGAAGCGGTCTCCAAGAATTGCTTGCGAAGCTATCATCGTTAATGCCTTAATGTGTCGCATCAGGGGGACTTCCAAATGCGACTGTTGCCATGGCGACCGTTCCGTTAAACGGTCAACTGCTCAAGCACTTGATTTCGCAGCGATTTCCGGAGGGCATCGCTGCATTTCAGGATGCTTGGCACGCGCGGTTTACTGACGATTTCGGGAAAGTGCGGGACGCGCCCGACCGCGCGACAATTTATCGTTGGATTAAGGGCAAGTGGCCAGGAAGCAAACGCGACCTGCTAAGGCTGGCGAGCCTGCTTAGTATTGATCCGTTTTGCCTGCTCGACCTCAACGAAAATACGTCCGTTGAAATTATGAGGACTCTCCACCGATCATATCAGACCGGCATATGGGACCCGAGGCCGCTTTCCTTGCTCGCTGACTTTCTAGGCCCGAAAAGCGATTGGCCTCCCAAATCCCTTTCGAAACAATACTATAATCGAGATTGGTGCATTCGGGAACTCGATCACGACCTATCGCATGGAGAAAATTTCTATCCGACGATTGCCATTGACGTGGCGTCCTCCGCGAATGACGATCACCCAAGGGTTTTCCATTTTGCGTATCGACATATGGTGCTGTTTGGCGTGCAGTGGGTCCAATACGGTTATGTGCTCCGCGTCGAGGGAAAAATTCGCCTCGTCAGCATCAATGGCCATGTCGAAAGCGCTCTCGCTGAATCTCAGTGCGCGCCGATCCATGTTGAAACTTGGTTTGGTCCCAGCCGAACTGTGTTTCGCGTCGCCTGCTTACATGACTTCACGATCGGTTTTTTGACCGATCGGCGAACTGCGGATGTCTGCGTTCGGTTCCCAGCGTAGAGATTGTCGGCAATCACGCCACCTCCCTCAACAACAACTCCGCCTGCGCCAGCACTGTCTGCACCGCAGCTTGTTCAAGGTCTGGAGGATAGCCGAAGCGCTTGAGGATACGCCGCACGAGGACGCGCATCTTGGCTCTAGCGCTTTCCTTCTGATGCCAGTCGACTGTCGCGTTATTCTTTAATTGCTCCAGCAGCTCGTGCGCGATCACGCGAAGGGAGTCGACGCCCATCACCTGAACCGCGCTCTCATTGACGGCAAGCGCGTCGTAGAAGGCGACTTCCTCCGGCGAGAGGCCCTCTTCCTCGCCGCGAGCGCGCGACGCCTTGATGTCTTTGGCCAGGTTGATCAGCTCCTGGATCATCTCGACGGTCGAAATCGCGTTGGCGTGGTAGCGGGCGACCGCCTCTTCGAGCCGGCGCGAGAACGCCTTGCTTTCGACGACGTTTGACTTGGCGCGGGACTTTATCTCGCCGTTGAGAAGGCGGCGCAGCGCTTCGAGTGCGAGATTCTTACGTTCCATGCTCTGGATTTCGAGCAGGAAGTCTTCGGACAGGATCGAGAGTTCCTGAGACTTCATCCCGGCGGCCTTCAGGATGTCGACGATTTCGGCGCTCGCCACCGCCTGATTGATGAGCTGCTCGACGGCGAAGGTCCGGTCGCGCTGAGAAATCTTGCCCGTCGCCGTCGTTTTGGCGAGCGCCGCGCGAACCGCCTGAAAGAACCCGACATCGTCGCGGATTTTCGCGGCCTCATCGCTTGCTGACGCAAGCGCATACGCCTTGCTGAGCTGCAGCACCGCGTCGTCATAGCGCCGGTGCGTTTGCTTCTTTTCCTCGGGGTCGCTGACCTTGCCCGCCTCACGGTGCTGCCAGGCGGAAATCCAGTCGATGGCGTCGGCGAGCGCGCGAAGTCGCTGCAGCGGCGCGCCGGCGAGGCCCACCCGGTAGTCGTGACCGTGAAACATCGTGCGCACGCGCTCGAAGCGCTCGATCATAAGGGCGACGGTTTGCTCTTCGTCGACGCCGGTCTTGTCGCGGTCGGAGTCGGTGTAATCGCCGAGCGCCTTTTTCAGATTCTGGGCGATGCCGATATAATCGACGATGAGGCCGCCGGGCTTGTCGCGGAAGACGCGATTGACGCGCGCGATCGCTTGCATGAGGCCATGCCCGCGCATCGGCTTGTCGATATACATCGTGTGCATCGACGGCGCGTCGAAGCCGGTCAGCCACATGTCGCGCACGATGACGAGCTTTAACGGGTCGTCCGGCGCCTTGGCGCGCTTGGCGATGAGGTCGCGGCGGCGCTTGTTGCCGATATGCGGTTGCCAGGCGAGCGGGTCCGAGGCGGCGCCCGTCATGACGATCTTCACCGCGCCCTTTTCGTCATCGTCCGAATGCCAGTCGGGCCGCAGCTTGACGATCTCGTTGTAGAGGTCGACGCAAATGCGCCGGCTCATGCAAACCGCCATCGCCCGGCCGCTAAGCCCTTGAAGGCGCGCTTCGAGATGGGTGACGAGATCGGCGGCGATCTGGGCGAGGCGCTTCTCCGCGCCGACGAGCCGTTCGACGGTCGCCCATTTCGCCTTTTGCTTTTCCTGTTCGGTCAACGTTTCGTCTTCGAGCATCGCCTCGATCTCGGCGTCGATCTTCGGCTTTTCGTCTTCATTGAGTTCGATGCGCGCGAGGCGGCTTTCGTAATATATAGGCACCGTCGCCTTGTCCTCGACGGCGCGTGAAATGTCATAGACGTCGAGATAGTCGCCGAAGATCGCCGGCGTCGATTTGTCGGAGGATTCAATCGGCGTTCCCGTAAAGCCGATGAAGGAAGCGTTCGGCAGCCCCTCGCGAACATGATGCGCGTAACCGTATTTCAGTTCGCCGGTCTTGCGGTCGATTTTGGCGTCGAAGCCGTATTGGCTGCGGTGCGCCTCGTCGGCGATGACGATAACGTTTCGCCGGTCGGTCAGCTTCGGAAACTTCGTCTCCCCCTTTTCGGGCGCAAATTTCTGCATCGTCGTGAAGATGACGCCGCCGGAGGCGCGGTCGAGAAGGCGGCGCAACTCGTCGCGGCTCTCGGCTTGCTCCGGCGTCTGGCGGATGAGGTCCCGGCACATGCTGAACGTCTGGAAGAGCTGGTCGTCGAGATCATTGCGATCGGTCAAAATGATGAGCGTGGGGTTCTCCAGCTCTTTCGACTTGACGGCGAGGCCGGCGAAGAACGCCATCAACAGGCTTTTGCCCGACCCTTGCGTGTGCCAGATGACGCCGATCTTGCGGTCGCCGTTTGGGCGTGAGGCCCGGACCGCGCCGCCCAGCGCTTTCAAGGCGCCGTGGAACTGGTGATAGCCGGCGATGATCTTGAACGGCCCGCTTCCCAGATCGCCGAAAACGGTGAAGTCGCGGATGAGCGAGAGGAAGCGGCGTTTTTCGAAGACGCCTTTGAGCAGCGTTTCCATTTCACGCGGACCCTCCGGCGTGAAATCATCGGGCGTGCCGGTTACAGTGCGCCACGGCATGAAGCGGTCGGCACCGGCTGTCAGCGAGCCGATGCGCGCGAGAAGGCCGTCGGAGGCGATGAGCGCTGCATTCGTGCGGAAGATCGACGGAATTTGCGCGCGATAGGTTTCAAGCTGCGCCATCGCCGCATCGACGGTCGCCGCTTCGCCGGCGGCATTCTTCACTTCGATGACAGCAACGGCCAAGCCGTTCACGAAGACGACCATGTCGGGCCTGCGATTATAGCGGCCTTCGATCACCGTGAACTGCCGCGTCACCGCCCAGTCGTTGTTGTCGGGATCATCAAAGTCGAACAACCAGACCTTATCGCCGCGCAGGAGCCCTTCATTGTCGTGAAATTCGACATCGACGCCGTCGGTCATCAGACGGTGGATGCGCCGGTTCTCCTCGACGAGCGACGGCGTTTCCGAGACGAGAATCTGCTTGATTGCGGCGGCGCGCGCGTCCGCCGGGATCGCCGGATTGATCCGCGCGACCGCCGCTTCGAGGCGCTTCAGGAGTATGACATCCGCATAGGCGGCGCGCTCGGGCGCCGGCCCGTCCGGCGCGATCTCGTTGGCGTCTAGCAGCGCATAGCCGAGATCGCGGAGAATATCCGTCGCCGCATCCTCGACGATGTTTTCTGAAAAGCCGCTGTAGCGAGGCTCGTCCTGGGTGTAGCGGATGTCGGTCATTGTTTCACGCTGATGCCGCCCTATTTGCGAGAGCATCGATTTCTTTGTCCAAATCCTCGCATTCCTCCGGGGTCAAAACTGCGTCGGGATTGCCGCCGACAGAGCCAAGAAATTTCCTTCCGAAATAGGCTAACGAGTAAAATACTGCCTTACAAAGTAACGCCCAATCAACGAGGCTATAGTCCTCTCCCAATTCCTTTTTGGTCCCGAGCCCGCCGCCGCGAAAATGACGTGTGGAATGATGTTCACCGTGAACATATTGCGAAAGAAAGATGTAGTCCTTGTATGCCGATCCTCCCCCGATCTCCTCGCACATCTCTTTTACATTGAGGGTACGACTCAGGGACGGCGCAGCGGCAGGCATTCTTGCTTGAACCTCCTCGCGAAACATCCTGATTTGATCTCGAATTGTCGTAAGCGCCGATCCATCGACGCCTAGACTGGAAAGCTCCTTGACGAGCCTTTCTAAGGTGCGCTCTTCCCCTTGAAGATGAGCCAGCCATCGAGCCTCGCGCGCAAAGTGATCAGACGGACTAACCAACCACGCCGCTTTCAAATTCACCTCTAAGGCGCTACGCGCAACGCATGCAGCCGCGGGGAATAGGATAAGATCTTGAGCGCTAATCCGCAGGAAGCCTTCAATATGACGGATTCCCAGGGCGGTGAGGTTTAGGCTTTCAACTTCGGACTCATAACGGCCAAGGGTTTCGGCGGCTAACCGCCGTTCTGTCACGAAATTCGATAATACAGCTTCCAGCCTGCACAAGATTTGAATCAGCGCTGGCGGGACTGGCATGACGACATTGTTTGCAACGCCGTCGCTCACTCCGCAGCCTCCGCGATTTTTTCGTCGTCCTTTAGGCGGGCATTTTTTAAGTCATTCAATATTTTGACCGGGTTCCACCCCTTTATCTCGGAATTTCGGATTCGATAAAGGCGACGCAACTCGGCTGCAATCGCTGCTGAATCCAAGCTCAACTTGATGAAGTCATCGTTGCGTGATTCGCAGGCGGCATACCCATCCGCTACGCCCAAAATAAAGCGGACGGCTTCACGCGCTGCGGAATCCCGCTGAGGTATCGAGAGAATGCGATGCGAGAGACTGTGCGAGATAGAAGTCCAATCGACATCATCCGGAATCTGAAACCGGTCCGGCATATCGAAAACATCATCCGGATTCGTACCCGGCGGCGCCTCCGGATTGTTTGTCAGAGCTGAAGCGCAATTGCCGACAAATGCATCCAACGCGATTATGCAACGAATCGCCAAATATTGCGCGCGTATTTTCCTGTCGTTCCAGTTCCGTATCCAATCGCCACTAACCGTCAACGCGCCGCCGACAATCGCACCGAGAAGTGCGAACAATCCCTCGCTGGTGCCCCCTTCGATCACTCAGCCGCCTCCGCGATTTTTTCGGCGTCCTTGAGGCGGATTTCGCCGGACATGAGTTTGGGGAGAAGAAGGTCGCGCATGGCGGCGAGACTCAGGGATTCAAAACAAGCCGATGCGATGTGATCCAACAGGGGATTCGCGAGCTTCCCGAAAGCAACAAATATGTCCGATGACGCGATGATCACTGGAAGCTCTTCGACGTTACCCTTGTTGATATGTTGTTGCGCACCGCCGGTCTGCTTGGAGACCAATACATCAATGTTTTCTTTAATCCAGTAGTAGAGAAAGGCACTAGACAATCTGCCAGAGTCGATTACGCCGACAATCGACTGATTGGCACATGTCTCAATTTCGGTAAGGCTAACTTGCCCAAGCGTTGCTCCCGTAATGGCGATAACGGTCGTTCGCCTCGGCAATAATTTTGTGGCTGAAGAATCAAGACCGAGCTTTGTGATTTGCTCTGATGGAGTGAGAATACGAAATTCGTTGGCTTTACCTGAATTTATCCAAGGGATGTCGCCGCTCCAAAAGTCCGCCCTCGATCTTGACGGCGTTCCTCCTAAGAGTGTGCAGGCTTGACTGCCAATATTCGACCATTTCCACCCCTCCGGCAAGCCGTTGTCGGCGAGTGCGGTGGGGAATAGCGCGGCGAGGCGGGCGGCTTCGTCTGTGTTCTGAGTAACGCCGCCCATGATTTTGATGGGGTCGGTTGCGCCTTCCATTTTGCGGCGGGTGGGGCCGAAGTCGACGAACCAGTCGCGGAAGATCGCCTGCGCCAACGCCTCTAGCGTCTCGTTCATCCGCCGGTTCAGTTCGATCTTGTCGTCGAGGGAGCCCAAGAGTTCCGAAATGCGCCGCTGCTCATGCAGCAGCACTTTGGGAACAGGAAGTCCACGAATGGTTGGCATGTTCAAGCGCTCTGCAACCGTGCCGTCGCGAAAGCCGTGAATGTGGCGAGTCAGTATTGGGGAGTTTAACCAAAGACGAAGGAATGTCTTATCCACCTTTGCCGGATCGGGGCGAATGAGTACCATCCGTTGCCCAAGGCAAATCCTTAGACCTCGCGGCATTTCGGCCGCAATTCCAAAGTAAGTCCCCTCGCGACTATAAAAAATATCGCCATATGTTGGTTCTGCGCGTTCTATGCGTTCTTGGTAAGTTTCTTCGGAGACGCGCGCAGCTTCGTCAATCTTGAAGAAGCCCTCCCGTACATCCTGCGAACGCACAACAAAGGGACCATGTCCCGTCAGAGTCGGTGTGCTGTGCGGGCAATCCCACACCCCAAGGGTCACTTCGTCCAGTCGCGCCCAGTCGCGTTTGACCTGCCATCGGTCCGCCTCAAGTGGAACGTGGACTACATTCATGAGTCAACGTCACATAGAAGCTTGACGATTCTGGATTCCAACGCCCGCCCCTCCTTGAACTGCCCTTCCAACTTCTCCCTAAGCGCGGCAAATTTTTCCTCGAATGGCACGCCGTCGTCTTCGGCCTCCTGCGCGCCGACATATCGGCCGGGCGTCAGCACATGCCCGTGCGCGCGCACGTCATCGAGGCTCGCCGATTTGCAGAAGCCGGGAACATCCGCATACGCCTCATCCGGCGCCCTCGCGCGCCAGCGATGATAGGCGCCGGCGATCTTTGCGATGTCTTCGTCCGCAAACTCCCGCCGCACCCGGTCGATCATGAAGCCAAGTTTTCGCGCATCGATGAAGAGGATTTCGCCCTTGCGGTCGCGGTGGCCGTTGGCGCTTTTGCTGCGCGCGAGAATCCACAAGCACGCGGGGATCTGCGTCGAATAGAAGAGCTGACCCGGGAGGGCGACCATGGCGTCGACCATATCCGCCTCGATCATCGCCTTTCTGATCTCCCCTTCGCCCGATTGCTGTGACGACATGGAGCCATTGGCGAGGACGACGCCCGCCGTTCCGCGCGGCGCGAGGTGATGGATGATGTGCTGCAACCAGGCGAAGTTGGCGTTGCCGGCCGGGGGCGTTCCAAACTTCCAGCGCGCGTCGTCCTTCAGCCGCTCGCCGCCCCAGTCCGAAATATTGAACGGCGGATTGGCGAGGATGAAATCGGCCTTGAGGTCCGGGAGGTCGTCGCGGTGAAACGTGCCCTCATTGTTCCAGCGGATGTCAGCCTCCAGCCCATGCACCGCGAGGTTCATCATGGCGAGGCGCCAGGTCGTGTGGTTGATCTCCTGCCCGTAGACGGCGATGTCGTTCTGGCGCCCGCCGTGGCTTTCGATGAACCGCTCAGACTGAATGAACATGCCGCCAGTGCCGCAGCAGGGGTCGTAGACGCGGCCCTTATAGGGCTCCAGCATTTCAACGAGCGTCCTGACGACGGAACGGGGCGTCAAAAACTCGCCGCCGCGCTTGCCCTCGGATGATGCGAACATCGAGAGGCAATATTCATAGACGCGGCCGAAGAGGTCGCGGGCCGAATCGAACTCGTGATGCATGCCGATATTCGAGAAGAGATCGACCAGCTCGCCCAGCATCGTCTTGTTGAGCGTCGGGCGGGCATAGGTTTTCGGCAGCACGCCCTTGAGGCGCTCGTTGGTCGGGACCTTCTCGATCGCGTCCATCGCGTCATCGATCAGCTTGCCGATCTCCGGGCGCTTGGCGTTCGCCTGCAAATGCGACCAGCGCGCCTCCTTCGGCACCCAGAAGACGTTCTCCGCGAGATATTCTTCCGGGTCTTCGGGGTCGGCGTGCTCCTGCTTCAGGAGCTTTGCCCGGTGCGCCTCGAAGGCGTCCGAAATGTATTTGAGGAAGATGAGCCCCAGCGTGACGTGCTTGTATTCCGATGGCTCAAGGTTCCCCCGCATCTTGTCGGCGGCCTTAAAGAGCTCCGCCGCGAAGTCGAGATCGCCGCCGTTCTTTTTAAGATCGGCCTTTTCAGCCGCCTTTTTGGGCGCACGCGCCATCGGCTCTCCCCTCTTGCGGCCCGATAAGGATCAGGCGGCTATTTCATTCACGAGTTTGCGAATCCGGGCGAGAGTATCACCCTCCGCCGGGCGGTCGCCAACCCCCCGGATGAGGTCCGCCTGCTCCTGCGCAGAAATGGAGCTGTAGCTCCTCAAAGTCGTCAGCATGTCTTCATGGCCCAGATTCTGGCTCCATGCCTTCAGCTCGGCGTGATTCCGGCACTTATCGAGACCCAAACGCGCCAGCGCATCGCGAAAGAGATGAGGATTTGAGTAGGGCAAGCCCGCCGCCGCGAAGGCCTTCTTGAATATTCCCCGGATCGATGTCGCGTTTGACCATGGCGCGCGGTCGATGCCGAGGGGGCCGAGCCGCCCCTCCGAGTCGAGGCCGACCTTCGTTCGCGGAAAGAGCGGGTCGTCGGAGCCAAAGCCGAGCCGGCTTTCGAGGTGCGCGACCCAATCGCCGACGATCGCTTCCGCCCGCCCTTCAACCGGGAAAAAGAAAGTCGGGAAAGACTTCCGGAATTTGGTCGCAACCTCGCGTCCGTCCTGAAACAGCCGCCGGCCCGCGATGTCGATGTGCTTAAGCCGGAATGACGCCGTCGCTCCGTCGCGCGCGCCAGTGAGAATCGTAAAGGCGACGACGGCGCGGTCGCGTCGCTCGATGTCAGTCGAGGCCGGCATCAGCCCGATGACCTTGTGAATGTCCGCCATCGAAGGCGGGCGCTTCTCCTTAGGCGCGGAAGCCGCCCGCGCCTCCCCATGCGACAGGCTAAAATAGTCGGCGTCGGTGTAGGTGACGGCGCGCTTGTAGCCCGGCTGATCGGCAAGCCAGATCGTGAAATTGCGCATGGCCTTCAAGGTTGATTGCACGGTCGAGAGACTGAGAGCGCCGCCGGTCCGTTCATTCTGGCGCTCAAGCAGGAAGTCCTTGAATGCCGTCGCCTGGCGTCGGTGAAATTTCTTGAGATCGCGGTGCCCCGTATAGACGAGGAAAGCGTCGATAGCGGCGGCGGCCTTGTCGACCGAGGCCTCGCTCTGACGCTTGGCCTGCTGCAAATGGTAGAGATATTCGCGCTTCATCCGTTCGTTCGAAGCATTCGGTTTGGCGTTCGACATCCTTGTTCCTTTCAACTCACAATTCAGGCGGGGATCATCAGACCCGGTTAGTCTTCGCCATCGACCCGCGAATTGTCGGTTTTGCATTTGAAAATCCGAACATCCGGAAAGCGTTCTGAGAGGCGATGTTGATTGCACCGCTGATGAATCGCGCCGCCGCAGACCGCGCAGGTCGCTCGAAGGTTGCCCGCACCGTGAAGACGCGTCGCAAGGTCGGCGACCATGCCTTGAGGCGTTCTCGGCGCTCGGCAGCGAAAGCAATAAAGATGGTTTGATGGACATTTCGTCCGGGCGCTCGCCTGCCGCCGTTCGAGGAAGTCTCGAAGGTCGGCGCCGCGGATGATGTGCGGCCGGCGGTCGGTGAAAGCGGGAAGTTCGCCGCTTCTCACCCAGTTGCGAACCGTGTTCTTGTGAACGCCAATACGCCGGGCGGCTTCGGCGAAGTCATAATTGAGATGAATTTTCACCCGGCGCGGATTGATCCGCTTCGCCACGATCAGAGGCCCTTAGGCTCAAATAGCCTGCGGATCTCCTCGACACGCCAGACGGTGGTGCGCGGCCCGAGCTTCGTCGGCTTCGGAAACCGGCCGTCCTTGACGCCTTGCCACCAGCTCGACCGGGAAACCGGGATCGGCCCGGCAGGCGCGAGAATTTGGCTAAGGCGGACAAAGCCGGTGCGGGGAAACTCACTTGCGTTCGACATTGTGCGACTCCGTTGAATTTGGTCGCACAAAGAATGTTGTAGGCGGTCGGCCTAGAATAGGTAGGCAGGTTAAAGAAAACCTCGCCGCCAAATTGCTGCCCCGTGAGACAGGTTCGACCGAACCTGCATTAGGTTTATGCAAACCTGCAATCGGGTCAGGTCAAGGCGATCGCCAACTTGGAGTCCAGCCTCGACCACCGCCTCGACGCGATCATCAAACACAAGAAGAATTCCTATTGAATTCGTTCCACGCTAATGCCCGCCCCGTGTGGTCCCTGGCCCCGGCCCGGAGATAGAAAAGCCCCCCTAAAAAGGGCCCCCATTGCGATCGAAACGCTTTAGCTTTTGCGCTCGCCCATCCGCCATCGCGACCACCTTGCTTTCGGCCTGCTCTTTCGTCAGCGCGGCGTCAAGTTGTTTGACTGGCGTCGCGGGCGGACCGCCTTCCGGCTTCCAGTTCGCAATTTGCGCGATTGCCTTAATCGCTGACTCGATTGGTTTCCCGTCCTTTTGGATAAGACCAAATTCGGCTGCATTGAGCCGCAGCCACTTCTCGATTTTTTGTTTAGGCGTGCCCTTTAGCGAAACGTCGCTGCCCGCCGCATGCCAAGCTCGAACGGCGGCGGCGAGTTTGGGTGCGAAGCGATGATGCTCCGGGTCCATGTACTCTTTCGGAATATCATCTTCTGGGAGAAAAAATCCTTTGCGCATACCTTTGGTTCGCAGCCAGTCGGCTATGCCTTCTGTTTGAACATATGAATCTTGAAGAAAGAGCGTGCGTTGCGGCTCGTGGTTGAGGTCAGACCATTCCTTGTAGTGAAGGTAACCTTTGAGTTGCTTTTCCTCGATCGCGCCGATCAGCGCTTGCCGACAGGCGGCGTAACCGGTCGGCTGAACTTCAGGACTCCATCCCTCCACAAAAACTTGGATGTCAGCGGGATCAAAGCCCGCAATCAGAAGCGCCGCCTGAACTATGCTTAGCCGTTCGCAAAGACGCCAGTATTCAAACTCGGACATTCGCCGCCGTCCCTTCTTGGACTTATGCGGCTAGTGTTGGATGATTCCCTTGTTCTGGCGAAGTTGCGCAAGAACGCCTGCCCACCAATCCGCGATGCGGACCCGCTCATCCCAAAAATCGCTTCGAGAGTAAGCCGCGCGGACGGCGTTAGCTTCGACATGCGCTAACGCCCGTGCGATCGCGTCGGGGTTCCAGAGCCCGGATTCGTTCGCGATCGTCGAAAAGCTCGCTCGGAAACCGTGCGCCGTGGCTTCGTCGCCCGTGTAGCCAAGGCGGCGGAGCGCGGCGGTGAACGTCGCATCGCTGATCGGCTTTTTCCAAGTCCGGATCGACGGGAAAAGGTACTCGCCGGGCGAATTGAGGGCTTTCAGCTGTTTGAGGAGGTCGATTGCGGCTTCGGGAAGCGGCACCCGGTGCGGGCGGCGCATTTTTGTTCGCTCAGCCGGGATCGTCCAGACGCGCCGATCAAGGTCGAACTCTTCCCATTTGGCGAGGCGCAATTCACCCGGCCGGGGGTAGAGCAGCGCCAGAAGTTGAAGACCGATCCGGTTTGAAGCCTGTCCTGAAAACCCGTCGATTGCCCGCAACAGTGCGCCAAACGCCTGCGGGTCGGTAATCGCAGCATGGTTTTTTGCCGGCGGCTTCGCAAGCGCGCCGCGCAAAGAAGCAGTCGGCTCGTAATCGATCCATCCAAGTGAAACGCCGTAGCGAAGGACCGACCCGACAAGCACTTTCATCCGGCGCGCGGTCTCATAGATGCCCCGGGCTTCGACTTTCATGAGCGCGGCTAGAATATCGGCGGCCTTGATCGACGCGACCGGCATTCGGCCGAGATCGTTCCCGGCCATGTCGAGCACCCATTTGTTCTTGCTGAGAGTCGAAGCCGCCCGGCCGTCCTTCGCCTGTTTTTCCAAAAAGAGGGCCGCAAGCGCCGCAAATGTGCGCTCCTGTTCGGCGATCTTCGCCTGTATGGCGGCGCGCTTGGCTTCGCCGGGGTCATCGCCACTGGCGAGCAGTTCCTTCGCGGCTTGGCGTTCCTTCCGCGCCTTGGCGAGCCCCACGTCTGGATATTTGCCGAGCGAGAGCAGCTTTTCCTTCCCTAGGCACCGGTACTTCAGGCGCCACAGTTTCGAGCCAGTAGGCTGGACGAGAAGGTAAAGGCCGCCGCCGTCCGCGAGCTTGTAGGATCGGTTGGAAGGGGTTGCAGTGCGGACCTTGAGATCGGACAGCGGCATTTGGGGGTATCGCTTTCAGGAACTGGGGGTAGTATCCCCAAATATACCCCCAGATACCCCCGACTTAAAGGGATCAATCTGGACAGCAAAACACGAAAAAAAAGCGCTAAATCGCTGTTTTTTCTATATTATTGGACGTATTTGGATGTCTTCGGATTTTGAAATGGTGCCGCTTAGGTGACTCGAACACCTGACCCCATCATTACGAATGATGTGCTCTACCA